>JANQFT010000151.1 GCA_028277685.1 Phycisphaeraceae bacterium | reverse complement strand
GACATCGCCAAACGGGTCGAAGACGAAATGACCTACCCCGGCGAAGTTCGCGTGACGGTGTTGCGCGAGGTCCGCACCGTGGAATACGCCCGTTAACGTTTCCCCTGTTTAGCCGCGACGCGCAGCGGAGCGCGTATGGTTGTAAACCCACGCGCTCCGCTCCGCAGTTAAACGGAAATGGGGCTGACCTGAGTTTTGGCCCGCGTTTGACACCTGTTAACTGCACCGGTACATTCTTTTGGCTAGGTAGGTTACGCATCGGTGGGTCTATGCCGGTGCGTCTCGCCCAAGGCCCCAAGATCAGTCAATGGAGGCATCCATGTCACGAATGCGCAGCGGCCTGATCGGTGTTCTCGTGTTCGCCGCGATGTTGACGCTCACCCCCGCAACCCGAGCGGCCGACAACGAAGCAGCCAAACTGTGGGGCGATTTCATTCACTACATTCGTGTGGCCCAGCTTGAACTGGCTGCCGGCAGTGGTGAAGCTTTGCTGGCCCGCAACTTGGCCGCACCCGATCTGCTGGGTGTGATCGAAGCCAGCCCGTATCGGCGCGACTACGAAAAGGACCTGATTCGCGCCCAGACGCTCAAGGCCGGTGACAACGAACAGGCCACGCGTCTGATTCAGGTGGCCCGGAAGGTCAGCGATGCGATTACTGCAGCCCAGGTGGCGGTGGTGCGCGACCCCGAGCGCATTCGTGCGGCCATCGAGCGACTGGACGATGGTCAACGCGCGAACATGAACGCGGTGGCCCTGCTGCGTGAAGCAGGTGAGTATGCTGCTCCGCAGATGGTGGATGTGCTGCTCAGCCGTAAGGCTGAGGATCGCGCCCTCAGCGCCCATGTGCTGGAAGCGATGGTGGCGATTGGTCGTCCCATGGCTGTGCCGCTCTGCGAAGCGATGATGAAGCTTCCCCCCGTGCAGCAGCAGCAGGTCGCCCGCGTGGTTGGCCGCATTGGTTATCCGCTGGCATTGCCTTACCTCAAGGCGATCGTGGAAGACACCACGTCGGACCCGGAACTGAAGAACATCGCCACCCGTGCATTTGGCGATATCGCCACACGCACCGGCACGCCGATGGACCTTTCCGCGGCCGATCTGTTCCTGAAACTCGGTTGGGACTACTACGCCGGTGCAGAAAGCCTCACCCTCCAGCCAGATGCTTCACATAACCTGATGTGGATGGCTGAAGCGGAAGGTCGCCTGAGTTACCTGCATATTCCCACCCCGGTGTATGGTGATGCGATGGCCATGCGTTCGGCCAAGATGGCGCTGACGCTGAACCCGAATCTTTCGCCGGCGTTGAGCCTGTGGATCGGCGCGAACTTCCGTCGGGAGAATAACCTGCCCGCCGGCACCAATGATCCTAGCTACGGCCCCGACATGCGCAGCCCGCTGTACTACGCCAACCTGGCTGGCCCGCGGCACGTGCATCCGGTGCTTTCCAAGGCCATGAACGATCGTGATGCCGACCTGGCGTTGGACACGATCGCCTCCCTGACCGCCACGGCCGGCACGACCAGTATCATCAGCGATCAGCCAAGCAGCCAGACGCTGCTGGCCGCACTGAATTATCCTGACCGTCGCGTTCGCTTCGAAGCCGCTTTCGCTATCGCCCGCGCCACGCCTACCAGTGAATTCGCTGGTAGCGGTCGTGTGATTCCTGTGCTGGCCTCGGCTCTGCGTCAAAGTGGCAAGCTCAACGCCGCGGTTGTTGCAAATGATGTGACGGTGGCCAACGTGTTGGCCCAGCGCGTGCGTCGTGCGGGTAACTACGATGTGGTGCTTGGCGATTCACTTGAGGCGATCAACGATCAGTTGATCAACGTGGCAGAAGTGGATGTCGTGGTCGTGCAGCTTCCCGCTGCCGAGGTCGATGGCGTCTACGCCGGTGTGCGTAAGAACTACAAGATGCAGGGCGCACCGGTTCTGATTCTCGCGGAAGGTGGCGAACTGATTGCCTTGAATCGTCGCTTTGCGGATGAGCCGGGCGCCTCGGTGACGGATGCGGCTGCGGGTGAAGCGAATATGGCGGCCGCCCTGACGCAGGCGCTTGGCCCGATGGCCGCCGGCCAGATTGATAACAGCCAGGCTCATGCTTACGCTATGCAGGCCGTGTCGTTGCTGCGTGATCTGGCTGTGGCCGACAGCAAGGTTTTCGATGTGACGCTGGCCGAGTCTGCGATGGAGTCGGCCTTGGGCGATCCGCGTGAAGACGTAGCGATTGCCGCCGCCCAGGTGTTGTCGCTGCTGACGGGCAGCAGTGCTCAACAGGCACTGGCCGCTACGGCCTTGAATGGCGCCAGCAGCACCAACGTTCGCATCAACATGCTGAAGAGCCTGGCGACCAGCGCCAAGAAGTTCGGAAATAACGTGCCCGCCGCTCAGGCCGATCAACTGCTTGAACTGGTGCAATCGGCCACGGGCGAACTGGCTGATGCCGCCGCCCAGGCCCACGGTGCATTGAACCTGCCCACCGCCAATGCGGTCGCTCCGATTGTGAAGTAAGCTGAAGGTAATAAGACAAGAAATTAAAAAGGACGTCGCTGACGCGGCGTCCTTTTTTAATGCGCATTCCTTATGTAGTAACGGGTGCCACTGCTTGGCCGTCTGCAGCAAGCAGTGCTTTGCCACGATTCTCACCGCTTGCCGCAGACATGTCGTGGCACCTACGCGGTCACAACCACATCATGGTTTTGCTTTGTAACGACTGTAGTGTTTGTGATGCCCGGGAAAGGGGGGGAGGGCAGGTAGTTCACGTAATCTGCTTTTCATCTCTTGCGTCCTGTTTATTTATATCCTTACTTCGCTGTCGGTATTCAGCAGTGTGGCTGAATCGCCGATGACAGTTTTCGACCCACCGACTCGCCGGGCGATGCGAACAACGCCGAAACTGTTCGCAAGAGTGTGATGATGATTCGCGGATGGCTGCGAATCCGCCCGAGCCGGCACAGACCGAACAAACTCGGGCATGACACAGAATCGTTTCAGTGCGGCTTAAGTTGAAGGGTCGCGCTGACGATCAAAGCGAAGACCGTGTTGCGAAGCGTACTCGACCGCGGTGAGTACCATCCGGCACGATTCGAACGGGAAAGCATGGTCGGCGATGTTTGCCGGCAAAAAACAGAACGGAACTGTCCCTTAACGGAGGTCTCTCTCATGTTGGCAGCCAAGCAAAACAAGGGTTTCACGCTCGTGGAAATCCTGATTGTCGTGGTTATCCTCGGCATCCTCGCGGCGATCGTGATCCCGCAATTCACCAACGCCAGTGAAACGGCGAAGGCAAGCAGCCTGATCTCGCAACTGCAGACGATTCGCAGTCAGCTGGAACTGGCTCGCGTCGAGCACAATGGGTACTATCCCGATCTCAGCACCAACTGGAACTACATGACCACGGCCACCGCTCGTTCGTCTACCTCGGCTGGTGCATACACCGCTGGCAGTGATGTGGGTCCCTATCTGCAGCAAGCACCGAAGAATCCATTCCAGGGCACTGGTGGCAGCGATACCGTCATCGCCCTCGCGGCTGATGGCACGGCATCCGCCGATGCCAACTCCGGCTGGGCTTACCGCCAGGCCAGTGGTGAAATCAAGGCTTGCATGGCTACCGCCAAGGCCACTGAAGTCGATCTGAACACCCAGACCAACGATATCCTTCTCTACTGAGTCTGATTCACCACAGGTCGCCCATGCGGCCACCTGAAGGTTAAGCGATCTATGGCTCACCTCGGTTTGATCGCCGGGGTGAGCTTTTTTCTTGGACGGACGAAATTGGAAATCTGACCGATCAACCCCAGATTCCGCTTGAGACGCGCCCTCTAAATGACGACCACTGAGAGGGAAAGCTTCTTAAGCCCATGCGGTGTGTGGGCGCATCAGTGATTCTTGAAAGGGCGACTGCCATGCGATCCATTCGCTACACGAACGTGATTCTCACGCTTCTGGCTGTGCTGCTCTCGTTGCAATTGTGGACCCAATGGACCACAAGCAGCCCCGTCGTGGCGACCACCACCTATGCGCAGGGCATTCCCGATTCGGGCGCGCAGCGGAAACAGATCGTGGATCAACTCAAGCTGCTGAACACCAAAGTCGACAAACTCAACAGCATGTTCGCCACGGGCAAAGCCGTGGTGACTGTACGCAAGACAGGTAAGGAGTAGCCGCTTGATGCCTCGGCAAGCGCAAACAGAACGCAACAACACACGAGACGCCTTCACGTTGTTGGAGGTACTCGTGGTGGTTGTGATTTTGGGTATTGTTGCCTTGGCGGTGGTACCGCGCATCAGCAGTGCCACCGGCATCAATGCCCAGGCAGCCGCGCGGTTGGTCGTCAGTGACCTGATGTACGCCCAGAACGAAGCTATCGCCCAGCAGGCCGCTCGACAGGTCATCTTCGATGCCAGCGCAGAAACCTATCGCCTGACCGACAGCACCGGCACGAATCTTCCCGCGGTGTGGCTGGGTGGTGAATACATCGTGAATTTCACGACAGACAGTCGATTCGACAACGTCACGATCGAATCGGTTGATTTTGGTGGACAACCCCAGGTGTCGTTTGATGACCTGGGTACGCCCAACAGTGGGGGCACCGTGGAAGTGAAATCCGGCACATCGCGCTACCGCATCACGGTCGCGGCGTTTACCGGTCGAATCACCGTGGATGAGATCACTGGAGGATGATGTTGCGTATCCCGTTCCTACAACCTGGCTGCATGCCGATTGGTCTGGACATCGGTACATCCAGCATCAAGATGCTGCAACTGGCCAGCAGAGGGGGCAACTTGTCGGTGGTGGCCAGTGGAAGATACGACCTGCCGGTCGACATACCGATTGTTGGGGCCGACCGACAGGCGTTGTTAACCGAAGGCTGCCGCAAACTGATCGAATCATGTCCGTTCCATGGTCATCGGGTCATCAGCATCCTGCCCGTGGCGGACATGCAATACCAGAACATTCGCATGCCCCAGATGCCGCCGGACGAACGTCGCCAGGCGGTGCAGTGGGAAGTGTCTGATCGATTAGGTTTCGGCCAGACCGAGGCGCAAATCGAGCACTTGCACGCTGGCGAAGTACGGCAGGGCGATGATGTGCGTGATGAGATCATCCTCATGGCGGCATCGGCCGACGCGGTGCGTGATCACGTATCCATGTTGACCGCAGCAGGCCTTCAGCCGGCTGCCATTGATGCAGTGCCTGTTGCCTTGGCGCGTTGCTTCGCCCGTTCTCTGCGTCGTGAAAGCGACCATCAGGTTGTCCGCGTGTTTGTAGATGTGGGCCTTACCTGCAGCAAGGTGCTCATCATGCGTGGACCGAGGGTGGCGTTCTTCAAGATCATCGATATCGGTGGGGCGAAACTGAACGCGGCCGTGGCCGAGCATCTGGACATGTCCAACGAAGACGTGGTGGAAATGCGACGTCGGGCGATGAACAGCAATGGTGAAGACCAAACGGTCGGCGAACCACTGTTCGGTTCGACTCGGCGCGAGAATGTCGAACGTGCGATGTTTGATTCGGTGCGCCCGATTCTTGGTGACCTGGCCAAAGAGATTGGGCTTTGCCTGCGTTACTTCGCAGTGACCTTTCGCGGATCGCGTCCGGATGAAATTCACCTGACCGGTGGCGAAGCGCATGAGCCGCAATTGGCGAAGGTATTGACCGAAAGACTTGAACTCGACGTGAAGCCGGCTGACCCACTGGCGAATGTCGATCTATCCGATTCATCTATCGCCATCGAACGTCGCGGCACGTTGCCAGAGTGGTCGACCGCCATGGGATTGGCCTTACGCGGCTTGAACAGCCGGGTACAGCGAGGTGCAGCATGAGACCATTGACTGCACCCCCGCATGATCAGGTCGACTTCCTGCCGGATTGGTATCGCCAGGCACAGCATCGTCGCGCAAGCCTGCGTCGACAGATCGTGTTGTTGAGCATTATGGCAGTGAGCATGGCCTTGTTAGCGATAACCATACATCGCAGCAACCACAAGCTGCGGCATGAGACGCTTGAAGGACGCTTGCAGCAGATCGATCTGGCGCAGGGACGTGTGAACGAAATGGCACGTCTGCAGAAGGAAAAACGAGTGCTTGCCAGCGAGGTGCGTATCTATCGCCGGCTGGCACGCCCCATTAACTACAGTGAAATCACGGGCACGTTGGATATGCTTCGTCCCGATCAGATTTCACTGACCGAACTCCACGTTCACACTGAAACGATTGAGATGGTGCAATCCGCCGATGCCCCGGTACCGGCCGGTGCAACCGTTCGAAAGAAGTCCAGCCGCAAGCCCGGCAAGAAGGCCAAGACCGTCACCATCAGTTACCCCGTCGTGGTGATCGAAGCGGAAGGCCATGCACCATCCAACATCGACATCGCCAATTTTGTGGGTCGTCTGCACGGCAGCGGCTTGTTTCGCAGTGTGAAGATGGCCAACTCACGCGAAGGGGATGTGGACAACATCGTGACCCGTCAATTCCGGATCTCCATGGAGGTACCGTTGAACGTGGTCTACAAGAAGTCCAGCCGCGAGGAGGTGGTCCATGCGGATGGATAAAGCCCAACTGCGTACCGTACTGATCATCATGGGCGTGGTGCTGGCTTACGTTGGCTTGGTCTGGTACCCGGCCTTCGCAGAGCGCAACAGTCTGCTTGAGCAGATTGCCGAAGCCGATGAAAAACTCGGTGTTGCCCGCGACCGCTCAGATGGCCTGGCCAAACTCAAGCAGGAGGTGGCCAAGCTTCGCGCCGAGAAAGAAAGCACCAACAAAGAGATTCCCTCGAAAGATGAAATGGCAGAATTGCTGCACGAGATCAGTGTTCAGATTGAAAGTGAAAATCTGACCGGACAAGGCATCAACATGCTGACAGAGGAATCGGGCGAAGACTACGACACGCAACCGCTGGAACTTACGTTCAGTGGCAATGCGCTCGATGCCTTCCGCCTGATTCACCGACTGGAAAGCATGCCGCGCCTGGTGCAGATCGATAGTGTGACCATTCGCCGCGAACACCGCAGTGAAGGCCAAAACGTGAACACATCGATGCGGTTGAACGCCTACCTCAGCCACACCGGGGAGGACAAGCCATGAGCATGGATCTCCAAAGTGTGTGGAAACAGTTGGCCAAAGACAAACGCAAACTAGGCCTCATGATGGCTTTGCTGTGTTTCGCCATGCTGCTGTGGGGACGTCTGTTGCTGAAAGATGTACCGCGTACTGCCAACGCCGAGCCAGCGGCAGTCGTCAAAGCGCCCGCCACTGAAGACAAAGAGGACGATGTGGCTGATAACACCGCCGTTGATCGTCCCGTAGTGCTGGTTCAACTGATGGATCGCGTCCAGCGCGACCCGTTCAACTTCAATCGCAGCTATTACCCGATTCCCAAGGGCGACGTGCCCGGAGACGATGGCCCGACAAAGTTGACCGTGAATTCATCCGATGATTCGAATGACCGGCGTGAAGCTGAATCATCGGTGCGGGCTGCGGCGCAACACCTGACGCTGCAGAGCACCCTGCTCGGTAACCAGCCCCGTGCTGTCATCAACGGTGTGTTGATGGCGCCGGGTGAATTGATTCAAGGCTTCGAATTGAAGAGTGTGAGATCGCGAGCGGTCACCGTCGTGCGGAACGGCTTCGTGATCGAACTCGAAATGTGAGATCGCTGCATCGTGACGCATCGAGACGCCACTTAAGGCGATGGGAGTTCCAGTCATGTACACAAAGAAACAGTGGACGCTTACCGCAGTCGCTTTGGCATGCACTTGGGGGTGGGTCTGTGCCGGTCCGGCAAGCGCGGCCGACGATGTCGGTTTCGCCGATCAGGTTGGTGCTGATCCCGCGGTGGCGGTCAGCAACTTCGACACCGTGCAACTGAATGTTCAGGCGACGGATTTGTCGAGTGTGCTGCAACTGCTCAGTGTGCAAAGCCGCCGCAACATCGTGCCCAGTACCAAGGTCAGCGGACAGGTGACTGCCAACCTGTATGATGTCACTTTCCACGAAGCGCTCGACGCCATTCTGCAACAAAATGGTTGTGGCTACGTCGAGAAGGGCAACTTCATCTTCGTGTACACACTCGAAGAACTTAAAGAAATTCAGCAAGCCGAACGCCGTGTTACGTACAAGGTGGTTCGCCTGAACTACATCACGGCAACGGATGCATCGACATTCATCACGCCGTTGTTGTCGAGCGCGGGCACCATTGCCATCAGCGGTAACGTTGCCGCAGGCATGCAGCCCACTGTGGGTGATGCAGGTGCCGACAGCTTTGCTGATGTCCACACCATGGTCCTGCGCGACTATCCCGAGAACATCGATGAAATTCTGAAAGTGATCAAGCAGCTGGACGTGAAGCCGAAGCAGGTGTTGGTCGAGGCGACCATTCTGCAGGCCGACATTACTGAGAACACAGCTTTCGGCGTTGACTTCAGTATTCTGACCAACCTCGCGGTGGATACGTTCACCAAACCATTGGGTGCGATTACTGAAACCATCAGTGGCACCACCCCGGCGGCACTTGAGGGCGGCAACTGGGGAGGCGTGACCAGCAGCGTGGGTAACGTTGAAGGTGGTGACGGCGGCGTGCGCTTCGGTGTGGTCACCGGCAACATTGCCGCCTTCGTACGTGCTCTCGATTCAGTCACGGATACCGTCATCCTGGCCAATCCCAAGGTGATGGTGGTCAACCGTCAACGTGCGGAAGTGCACGTGGGACAGAAGGTGGGTTACCTTTCCACCACTGCCACCGCCACCGCCACCACGCAGACCGTCGAATTCCTCGATGTGGGTACCAAACTGATTCTGCGTCCATTCGTTTCCGATGATGGCTTCGTTCGTCTGGAACTGCAGCCTTCAATTTCAGAAGCGCAGATTCGTAATGTCATTCCCGGCACCAGCACGGCCGCGGTCACCATTCCTGATGAAATCACGCAGGAACTGACGACCAACGTGATGGTGCGTGATGGACAGACCGTCGTGCTTGGTGGTCTGTTCCGTGAGGAAACGACAGTCTCTCGAAATCAGGTGCCCGTGCTGGGCGATCTGCCTGTGGTTGGTAACGCCTTCAAGGGCCGTGATGACAGTGTGGGCCGCGATGAAGTGATCTTCCTGATCACCCCGCACGTGGTGAAGGATGAGGCGGTTGAAATGGCTGGCGCTACCACGCGCGATTCAATCGAAATGGTGCGCGTGGGTGCACGTCAGGGCCTGCTACCCTGGAGTCGCTCCAAGATGACCGCCGCGCACCTCCGTGATGCGTTGCGCTATGTCGAAGCCAATGATCGCGAAATGGCCATGTGGGAAGTCGATCTTGCCCTGGGTATGAACCCCGCGCAGAAAGATGCGCTTCGCCTGAAGGAGAAGCTCACCGGTCAACGTGAGTTCTGGCCTGGCAACAGTCTCATGGATGAGGCCGTTCATATGATTGTCGAGCAGCAAACTGGTAAGCGTAAACAGGATAAACGTGTTCGCCCGTTCGTGCCCGACACGCGTCCCTACGAACCCGGCCACAACGACCCGTTGTTCGGCGAACCGGATGCGAAACTCGAGCCGGCCATTCTCGATGTGCAGCCTGCACTCGAAACCGCTGGAGCCACTGCCGTCGAAGTGGATATCGATGAGCCAGTCGTCGAACGCGATGCTGCCCCCTCACCGGATGGACCTGCTGCACTGGAAATGGATGTCGTAGAAGAACAGCTTGGCACGACCGATGCACCGGCTGACACCGATGCGCCTGCTATGGACGGCAACGAAGCCGTCGCCGTGCCTCTCTCGGCAACGGACGACACCGCAGCGAGTACACCCTCCGCGCTCAGCATCCAGGCCGCATCTTCGGATCAGCCTGCCGTTGCAGCGGCTGAGGTCAAACCTGAAGCCAAGAGCACGCCCATCGTGGTCAAAGCGATTGGGCCAACGGATCGTGAAGCACAAACCAAGTCAGATGTTGCTGCGGAGAAACCCAACGCCATGCCGGCAGTGTTGCGGGCTGCGATCGAAGAGTATCGCACCCAAATCAACGGGGCGGAGGCAGGAGCCAAAGATGATGATCGTACGGCCTCAGTGGACACGGAAGACCACTGAGGTCGGCGATCGCTCCGAACGCACGATGTGAATGTGCACCAGCCAACTTTGTCACGACTGGATGAACCATGAGACGCACCACGTACCAATCTGCATTGTTATCCCTGGCGGCGATCAGCCTGTACGCCATGACCGCCGGGTGCGCCGTTGAGACACACACCCAGGCCAAGAAGAACGCCTACAACCGCTGGGCCGAAGCCCGCGCAGGCATTCTTTATAGCCAAGCCATGCGACAGTTTGAGGTCGGTGATCTTGAACAGGCCCAACGCACTTGCGCTCAAGGCATCGCCGCGAAGCCGGATCAGGCTGACTTCTATGAACTGCTTGGTCGTGTTCAACTCGAGCGAGGTGAGCTGGAGCGCGCTTACCAACATCTCACTCGTTCGGTAGCTCTGGATGAAGAACGTCACTTGTCGCATTACCTGCTCGGCGTGGTGCTACAGCGCTGGCAGAAATATGAAGAAGCTCTCACGTCCTACAAGGCTGCATACGCAGCAAAACCGGATGAGGTGGCGCCGCTGTTGGCCATCAGTGAAATGCTGGTCAAGCTTGGGCAGATCGATCAGGCGATCTCTCGCCTGCAGGATAAGCTTGTGTACTTCGAACACAATGCCGCGATGCGCATGGCCTTGGGGCGTTTGCACACCATGCAAGGCAAACGCGAATTGGCCGTGAAAATGTACCGTGAGGCGGCATTGCTTGCGCCGGATGACAGCTTGATCCTCGAACAACTGGCCATGGCTGAATTGTCTGTAGGTCATCATACTGACGCGGCGATACACATCGAGCAACTGCTTGAAGTCGAAGGTTACGAAAACCGTACAGATCTTAAATTGGCCCTGGGTGATTGTTACGTCGCTGCGGGTGATTTGCGTGCTGCAGGTGAGTTGTTCATCCAAATCACACGCAACGATCGCACGAACGTGACCGCCTGGGTGAAACTTGGCGAAGTGGCATGGGGCATCAAGGATTATCGTCGGGCTGGCGCTGCGGGCGAACGTTTGATCACGCTTGCGCCCGATCGACACGAAGGTTATCTCCTGCAGGGCATGGTGTTGCGTGAAGCTGGGAATATCGAAGCCGCGCTTGAGAAGTTCATTCAAGCCCAGCATCGTGCATCGAACACCACGCTGCCGCACATCATGGCTGGACTTATGCATGAGCAAGTTGGTGATCTACAGGCAGCCGCTCAAGCTTATCGCATGGCATTGAAAGTTGACCCGAACGACCCACGAGGTCGCAAACTGTTGGCGGGATTAGCCGACCAACTTTGATCGAGAAGAATGACCCGCTCTCGTCCATGCGGGGTGAAAGACGAAGAGCACAGCACAGGGATTGTCCGTGTCTGTGGGAAAAATGCTCAGCCTGATTGTCTCCGTGGTCACCGCCGCAACATTGGTGGTGGTGATGCTGGGCACACGATTGGGCTTTTGGGTCGCGCTTCCTGACGATGCGGTATTCGTGCTGATCATCGCCCTCATTGGGGGAGGCATGGCCGGCCTGGTCTTCTGGCTGCTTGCCGGCTGCGTGCACGATGGCGATTTGAACAAACTCATACGTCACGTTGAATCATTCAGTCGCGCTGACTCGGCCAACCCGCCATATCGACCGAATATCTGGGTACGCCCTCTGGTTGATGCGGTTGACCGTTGTCTGGGTACATTCCGTCAACGCGTTGATAGCCTGCAGGCGCAACGTCGTGAACTTGAAATCCAGGCACGAATTGCGGATGCAGAACGTCAGCATGTCGAAGCGATTCTGCATTCGATTGCGGATGCGGTTATTGTGACCGATGCCTTTAACGAACTTGCCATCGCCAATGATGCCGCCGCTCGCGTGCTGGATTTCGATCTGACCGATGCGCGACATCGTCCGGTCGATCGTGTGGTGCCCGACAGCAAACTCGTCAAGCTGATTAAAGACACGCGCGAAAGTGGCAATCGTATGAATCGCCGTCACGTGGAACATCGCGTTGAAGCTGATGGCCGCACCGATTACTACGATGTCACCCTCAACTGCGTGACCAATCAGCAGGAAGAGGTGGCCGGCGTGGTCACCATCCTGCATGACGTAACCAAAGAACGTGAGATCAGTGAGATGAAGAGCGACTTTGTCTCCTCGGTGTCTCACGAGTTGCGCACGCCGCTCAGTTCCATCAAGGCGTATGTGGAAATGCTGGTCGATGGCGAGGCCAATGATGAGCAAACCCGCACCGAGTTCTACAACATTATTCAGTCAGAAACCAACCGCCTTTCACGACTGATTGACAACATCCTGAACATCAGCCGCATCGAAAGTGGCATAGTGAAGATCAACCGTGAGCATATTTCGTTACCCGCGGTGATCAAGGAAGTGATTGATGTCATGCTGCCCCAGGCGCATGCCAAGCAGATTGAGCTGATCGCACGCGAAACGCCGCTGTTTTATCAGGTGTATGCCGATAAAGACATGGTTTATCAAGCCGTACTGAACCTGGTGGGCAATGCGATCAAATACACGCCTGTGGGTGGAAGCGTTTCACTGGATACGGAAGTGGACGACCACCAGCGCGTGGTAACCGTGAATGTATCGGACACTGGTGTAGGCATCCCCGCCGACGCGGTGCCGCACCTTTTCCAGAAGTTCTATCGGGTGGCGGTTCATAAGAAGATCGCAAAGGGAACGGGGTTAGGACTCAACCTCGTCAAGCACATAGTCGAAACAGTACATGGAGGTGAAGTGTCTGTAGCCAGCGAGGTTGGTAAGGGAAGCACGTTCAGCTTCTCACTGCCGATTTCAGATGGCACACTGTAGCCCACACGAAACGGGGCGCAGGGGAGTAAGTGCATCAGGGAGATTATCGGTCGAGAGGCGCACGCGAGAAGTGTCCAAGGGAGAAGAGACACGCGTGAGAGGACGACCGAAATGGATGATGCCAATGCCAAGTTGATCCTTGTGGTTGACGATGAGTCTCACATTTTGCATGTGGTCAGTCTGAAGCTGCGTAACGCAGGCTACCAGGTGGTCACCGCTCAAGATGGCGAAGAGGGCTATGAACTCGCCCTGCAATGCCATCCGGATTTGGTGATCACCGATTTCCAGATGCCGTTCATGACCGGCCTGGAACTCTGCGAAAAGCTGAAAGACAACCCCACATCCGCCGAGATACCAGCACTCATGCTGACGGCGCGTGGATTCAGTCTGAACGCCAGCGACATCGCGCGAACGGAAATTCGTGGCGTGCTGAGCAAACCCTTCAGCCCGCGTGAGGTGTTATCGCGCGTCGAAGAGTTGATTGGAAACGAGGTAACGGAGACCGCGTGAGCACCATTTCGACCCAGGAAGACTTTGCGGACACCGCAGGCCAACTGAGTGTTCGCTGCCGCACGCTTGGTGTGCCGTTGCTCCGTGTGAGTACCAACGGCACCATTGAGCATGTGTCGACCGATTCCCAATGGTGGCTCCATCGCCTGGTGATCGAGTCGCGCCTGTTCGCCAATGCCCTTTCCCAGCGGGCCAAGGTGTGGACCAATCAAAGTGACCACGAGGCCGAACCGCTTTGGCCCGGCTGCTGGGTCGTGCCTATTCCGGTGATTAAACGTCGCCGACCTGTTGCCTTCCATGTGGCTGTGTTCCTGTCGGATGAACTGCCCGACAGTGATCAACTGCACCAACTGTGCGATGCGGCGGATCTTGATTATCAAGCCACACTTGAACGATGCGGCAAACGCTCCTGGTACAACGATGCCGTGGTCGAGCGCTTCGGGGCCATGCTCGCCTGGATGAGCCAGGATGTGGATGATCACCAACGCCAGACTGATGAGCTGAATCTGCTCAGCCAGCAACTCGGCGAAACTTACGAAGAACTCAGCCTTGTCTACAGGGTTTCCGCCCAGATGACGGTCACCCAGGATCCAGCCACCTTCATGGCGGAGTCTTGTGATGAGCTGCAGCAGGTGGTTGGCCTGAAGTGGGCCGCCATTCATCTGATGGAAACGGATGAGCGCCTGCAAGACCTGCGCGGTAAACTGTTCGCCACCGGCAAAGCTCGGCCGGACGATGTGAAACTCGCATCCGTTGGCCGCATACTGCTGTCGCGTCTTGCAGCCAGCGGTGACTCGATGATTGTCGATAATGTGGCTTCGTTGGGTATCAAGATGCTCAACGATGTGGCTGATCGCCTGCTCATCGTGCCGCTTACCCGTGATCACAAAACACTTGGTGTGTTGTTCGGTGCTGACAAGCTTGATGGCAGCGATATCTCGTCCGTCGACAGTAAACTCGTCACGTCGCTTGCCCAGAACATCGGCATCTTTCTTGCCAACGCCATGCTGTATAACGATCAGCAGGACATGTTCATGGGCACGTTGCGGGCGTTGGTCAGTGCGATCGATGCCAAGGACACGTACACGTTTGGTCATTCCGAACGTGTCGCGTGGGTCAGCCGTTGCCTGGCGCGTGGTGCGGGCCTGGATGAACACACTTGCGAACGTGTTTACCTGTCCGGCCTGGTGCACGACGTGGGTAAGATCGGCGTGCCTGAAGCGGTACTCACCAAACCCGGCAAACTCACCGATGATGAATTCGAGATGATCAAGACGCATCCGCGCATTGGCGGTCGCATCCTGCAGGACATCCGGCAGATGCACGACCTGTTGCCCGGTGTGTTGTTCCATCACGAACGTTACGACGGCGACGGTTACCCCGATGGTTTGGCTGGCGATGCGATCCCGTTGTTCGGCAGACTCATCTGCCTGGCTGACAGCTTCGACGCCATGAGCAGTGACCGCACGTATCGCGAGAGCCTGCCCACCGATCATGTCGTGCAGGAGATCGAACGCTGCAGCGGTACGCAGTTCGACCCGCATCTGGCTCGTGTGTTCACGTCGTTGGATTTGTCTGAGTTCTATCAAATGCTTCAGGCCCATCGTGATCGCACCAGTCCGCTCCGCCAGGAAATGGGGGCCAGCGCATGAAGATCAAACACGAAAACTACGACGAAGTCACCGTCATCAGTGTGTCCGGCGAAATGAACGCTGATGAACTCGCGCCATTCAAGAAGCTGGCCGATGATCGGCTCGCCGACAAGGGCCGCGACTTCGTTCTCGATATGCAGGAACTTGAGTTCATCGATTCCAAGGGGTTGGAAACTCTTCTATGGCTGCAGGAACAAGCCGACCAACGTTTAGGCCAGGTCCGCCTTGTTTCACCAAGCGAAACGATCCAGAAGATCTTCGAGGTCACACGATTGGAGCACCATTTTGATGCCCACGTCGACCTGGACGCAGCCTTGAAGAGTTTAAGATGATGATGACAAGCCCGACCGAACAACCCGTCAAGCCCAGGCAGGGCGAGAAGAAGCAGCTTGGCCAGCTTCTGATCGACCGCGGTCTCATCACCGAGGAACAACTCGGTGAAGCGCTGGCCAACCAGGGCGAGCACGGCCACAGCAAATTGCTGGGTGAAGTGCTGGTCGAGATGCGTTTCGTCTCCGAAGACCAGGTTGTCGAAACCCTCGCCGATGCCTACGGCGTGCCCTACGCCAAGGTCACCCCGCGCATCGCTGATCCCAAAGTGATCGAAACCCTGCCGCGCGACTTCATCGAGAACCATTGCGTTCTCCCCATGTTCCTGATCAACGGCAAGCTCACGGTCGCCGTGCCCGAACCGGCCAACGTGTTCCTGATCGATGAGATCGAACGCGTGTCCGGCTACGCCGTACAGATCGTCGCCGCCACCGCACACGACATTCAGCAGACGATGCAGTCGTACCTGCCGAATGCCAACGTCTTCGTGATCGATGAGATCGTCGAAGACATCGAAGCCAAAGACTTCAGCCTTGTCGAGAAACAGGTCACCGACCTTTCCAACCTTGAAGAGGTTGCTGGCCATTCGCCGGTGGTGAAGCTGGTCAACTACCTGATCTTCTCCGCCGTGCAGGAAGCGGCCAGTGATATTCACATCGAACCCGATGATGGACGTCTCCGTGTGCGTTACCGCGTGGATGGTCGCCTGTTCGAGAAGATCTGCCCGCCATATCAGATGCACGCCGCGGTGGTCAGCCGCATCAAGATCATGGCCGGTCTGGATATCTCCGAACGTCGCCTGCCGCAGGACGGTGGCATCCACGTGATGCTTGAGAACCGCCCGATCGACCTGCGCGTGTCGACCATGCCCGGCAAGTACGGCGAGAAGGTCGTCATCCGCATCATCGATAACTCCAACAATCTCGTTACCCTCGAGAAGCTTGGTTTCAACTACGAGATGCTCAACCGCCTGAAGGAAAGCCTAGCCCAGCCCAACGGCATCGTGCTGGTCACCGGCCCGACCGGCAGCGGTAAGAGCACCACGTTGTACTCCATGCTCTCACAACTGAATGATCCCGAAGTCAACATCTCCACCGTGGAAGACCCTGTAGAGAACAATCTCATGGGGATCAACCAGTTCCAGGTGAATGATAAGGCTGGCTTCAAATTCGCCAGTGCGTTGCGTGCGCTGCTGCGTCAAGACCCGGACATCGTGATGGTCGGTGAAATCCGTGACCAGGAAACATCCCGCATTGCCATTCAGGCGGCGCTCACCGGTCACCTGGTGTTGAGTACCTTGCACACCAACGATGCCACCAGCGCTGTCACGCGACTGTTCAACATCGGCATCGAACCTTATCTGGTCGCCGCATCGTTGCGTTGCGTGTTAGCCCAGCGGTTGGTTCGCAAGATCTGTTCTAACTGCAAGGAGCCGGCTGAAGTCGCCGCGCCCATGCGGCTGGCGGTGGAGAAGTCAGTCGGCAAGGTGGATGGACTGTTCCATGGTGCGGGTTGTTCCAAGTGCCGTCACACAGGTTTCAGCGGCCGAATCGGTATCTTCGAACTACTCACGCCTGATGATCAGGTCCTCGACGCCGTCGCCCGTGGCGGCACGTTGCAGGAACTGCGCTCGATGATTCTGACCGACGACTACGCCACACTGCGTCGCGACGGCATGGAGAAGGTTAAGGCTGGCCTCACCACCGTGGAAGAAGTGTTCCACGCCACCGCCGCCTGATGATCGCACCGCGATCGGCCAAGTAGCCAAGGACGAATACCATATGCCCAGCTTCACTTTCCAGGCTCGTGAAGGTAACGGTGAACTGATCACCGGTACGCTGGAAGCACCCAGTGTGGCCGATGTCGGTCGCATGCTGCGTGCCCAGGGCAAGTTCGTGGTCAAGGTCACCGATGCGGTCATCAAACCGGATGAGAAGAAAGTCGTTATTGCCTCCGGTGGACACAAGGTCAAACGTGAAGAAGTCATTCACTTTGCCCATCAGCTTGCAGTGATGATCGATACGGGTGTGAACATTGGCGAAGCGCTCGAATCCATCAGCGAGCAGACCAACGATGAAGCGTTCAAGGCCGTGCTTACCGATGTCAGCGATCGCGTGCACGGCGGTACCAGCTTCAGCGATGCCCTGGCTGCCCATCCCACCGTGTTTCCGGTATTGATGGTTTCGCTCATTCGGGCCAGTGAAGCGTCGGGCACCATGGGGTCAATGCTTGAACAGATCAGTCAGTACCTCACCAAGGAACGCAACACGCTGAAGAAGATTCGTGGGGCGATGATTTACCCGATGGTCATGATGGTCGTGGCCATGGGCGTGACCATCTTCCTGCTCACGTTCGTGTTGCCGCGCTTCAACAAAATCTACCAGACACGCGGCGCTGCCTTGCCGGCCCCAACGCAGTTACTGCTCACGGTCAGTCATATCACCACCACGTATTGGTACGTGTTTGTAGGCCTGGCCGTCTTGCTGTTTGGTGCGATTCTCTGGATGCGGGTGAACACCACGGGCCGACGCTGGCTCGACTGGCTCAAACTACGCCTGCCGATCGTTGGCGGGATGTTCAACCAGTTGTACATCACCCGCGCCATGCGAACCATGAGCACCATGATCACCGCCGGTGTGCCCATCATGGAGATGATCAACATCACCCGCGATGTGACCAACAACGTCTACTACGAAGGCCTGTGGGATGAGGTCGACCTGCAAATCCAACAAGGCGCTCAACTGTCCGCCGCCATGTTCGACAGCCCGCTCATTCCGTCGGCCATCGCCCGCATGATCCACTCCGGCGAGAAGGCCGGCCGACTCGGCCAGGTCATGGACCGCATCGCCGAATTCACCGAACACGACTTCGACGAATCGGTCAAACGGACGACTGAGTTCATCGAGCCGGCCATGGTCACCTTCATGGGCGGTATGATCGGCTTCGTCGCCATCAGCCTGCTGCTGCCCATCTTCAGCGTGGGCCGCGTCATGGCCGGGGGGTGAAGCAATTTTCGATTATCGATTGGGATGGTGTCGCATGAGCAATCGACAATCGAAAATCGGCAATCGAAAATAATCGCGCCCTCATACAGGTGCGCAGCGAGCCATTCGTGCGCATGCGCGCCCACTGTCAGCCCGACTGAGGGCAAATTGGAACAAAATCGACCGTTTCGAGGCGAAATCGAGACTTTTCAGGGCGAAAAAGTTTTCAGAAAATTGAAATTGTCACGAATTTGCGCGCGGGTGCGCCCGGATGTCAGAAGACAGAGCATCAAAGATCAGTTGGGCGCCACGGACAGCGCAGGTCCGCCGGAGTCGTCCGTGTTCCGCGGTCGGTTTGATTCTCACGCACGACTGCGCTGTCCGTGGCACCCAGCGGGACGTAGCGTCAGTCGTCCGTCGGGCTAAGGACTAATGGGTTACGCTTAATCGGTGTCGAGCAGATCGAATACGTTGGACTCACGCTTACTCGCAGGTTCAGACACGAGGATTTCCGGATGGGCGATCCACATGGCGGCGATGGGCTTCTCCGTGGCTTCGTGAAGGACCAGCAGGAGGAAAGGTTCGTCGAAGTTGAATGATCGCGGTGCGCCGCCGAACACACTGCTGGCTGCTTCTGACTCGATGACTGCCCCGTGCCGGTCCAAAAGTAGTCGCACCCGCTGGCCTGCGGTGACGATCGGTTGGCCGCGCCAGGGGCTTGATGTGTTCTGTAGCGTGCGGCCGACCAGCCCTTCCATGCTGGCCATAATGTCGAAGTCGAGCACAGGGATGCGCAGCGATTCGATGAAGGTCAGATGAGAAATCCGGGACAGGCGTTGCGACAAAGCCTGACTCTCGGCTTCGTTACGTGCTTTCCAAGGCTCGGGAGGCGCTTCATCATTGTCAAGCACCAATGTGTTCGGTGTCCAGCATCGCGCGAGAGTGGTCTTCACGGTGAGAGCCAGTGTTGGCTTGGGTTCCACGCATGCCAGAATGAGTCTGTAGTTGGGCTGGGCAGTCAACAACTCCACCACAAAATGCTGTCGTGGAAAGTCATGCTCGAGATTTTCACGTGGGGGGATAAACTCGTGGTGAATGACTCGGACTTGCTTGGACAGGATACGATGACGCTCACAAAGAGGTATGAATTGATAGATGCCAAATGCCTTGTATTGAGATGTGCGGCCAAGGTGTTGGGTATCACGTCCAAAGCTGATGGGATACACCTCATCAAAAGCATGAGGGAAATGCATCCGCTTCTGCAGATAGGCGTAAAACAGCAGGCCATCTGCAGGCACCCTCTGCCGATTAAGAAGTTGCGGAACTGCGGTATCACCAAACTGACGACGTATGGCCGCGCGTGCCTGTGATGCTGCGCGTCGTGCGCGTCCGGCGGTTGCCACGTAATCCGCCGGATCAAGTGATGCAGCGGTGACATCCTGCCGGTTTAACACATCGGCGTCGGCTGGTTGACCAGACAATTCGACTGGCCCACCGACCTCGGCCATCAATTCGTTCCACGCCAGTTGAAACGAAGCACACCAGATCAGATTGGTGTTTGGCTCGATCGCAGCATCGAGGTGAGGTGTGACTTTGGTGTGAGACAGATCGTCGGTACTTGCGGTCAGATTTGCCGCAGGTATGGGCGACATGACTGTGGTCGAGGTGATATCGCTGACACATCCCGTGCAGATGATCGCTACCACGGTCGCCAGCGTGCATGCTCGATGTGTCATGGAACACCCCTTGTTGTTCGATGTTCGCTTAGACGCATTGCTTCGTCATACGTTCCCTGCAGTCAGCGTTGGAAGCGCAGCGGACGACCAAGCGGTGGCACCCAACCTGCGATGCGTCGCATCGCAGCTATGATTCAGGCACTCCGCACTCCGCACTCCGCACTCCGCACTCAGCAAGCCTCACGCTTCAACCTTTACACCAAGTCTCGGAGCGAGGTATTGGCCGGTGTAGCTGTCGGGGTTTTGGGCAACCACTTCCGGGGGGCCTTCGGCGACGATTTGGCCGCCGCGGTCGCCGCCTTCGGGGCCGAGGTCGATGATCCAGTCGGCACTCTTGATGATGTCGAGGTTGTGCTCAATGACGATGACGGTGTGGCCCTTGTCGACGAGTCGATTGAGCACGTTCAGCAGGTTATGGATGTCGGCAAACTGCAGGCCGGTGGTGGGTTCGTCGAGCATGTAGAGGGTGTGGCCGTTGCTGCTCTTGCCGAGTTCACTCGCCAGTTTCACACGTTGCGCTTCACCGCCGGAGAGGGTGGTGCTGCTTTGGCCGAGGTGCACGTAACCCAGGCCCACATCACGCAAGGTGCGGCAAAGCTGTGTCACCTTCGGGAACGCATCGAAGAATTCGAGCGCTTCGTCGACGGTCATGTCCAGCACGTCGGCAATCGACTTGCCGCGGTACGTGATCTCCAGCGTCTCGCGGTTGTAGCGCTTGCCTTTGCACTGTTCGCATTCGACGAACACATCGGGCAGGAAGTGCATTTCGATTTTCTTCATGCCCTGGCCCTGGCAGGCTTCGCAGCGACCGCCCTTGACGTTGAAGCTGAAGCGGCCGGCCTTGTAACCGCGAATCTTCGCTTCGCGCGTCATGGCATACAGTTGACGAATCAGGTCGAACACGCCGGTGTACGTGGCGGGGTTACTGCGGGGTGTGCGGCCAATCGGTGATTGATCGACTTCGATCACGCGATCGATCTGCCCGATGCCGTTGATGCGTTCGTGCGCACCGGGTTTATCGCGCGACTGGGTGAGCTTGCGCTTCACACCGCGCATGAGAATCTGATTGGTGAGGGTACTCTTGCCGCTGCCACTGACGCCGGTGACGCAGACCAACCCGCCGAGGGGGAAGCAAACGTTGATGTCTTTCAGGTTGTTTTGCCGGGCTTTTTTCACGACGAGCGCAGTGCCGGGGTCGACGGGGCGGCGTTTTTCCGGCAGTTGAATTTCGTATTCACCGGACAGGTACTTCGCGGTGATGGAATCGGGGTTGGTGAGAATCTGGTCGATGTCGCCTTCGGCGATGACGCGCCCGCCGTGGCGACCGGGGCCTGGGCCGATGTCGACGTTCCAGTCGGCCGCGCGGATGGTGTCCTCATCGTGTTCGACCACGAGCACGGTGTTACCGATGTCGGTGAGATGGCGCAGGGTGCGGGT
>JANQFT010000150.1 GCA_028277685.1 Phycisphaeraceae bacterium | reverse complement strand
AAATTCCGCCCGCCCAAGGCGACCCCCCTTCGCCCCCGGCACACCCTGCAACTGAAGGCGATGGTCGGCGTGGTGGCGCTCGTCACGTTGACCACCAGCTTGTGCGGCTACCTCACCGCGCGCATGGCGGCCTACGCGCTCGAACAATCTCTCATGCGCGATGCCGCCAGCCTCACCGCCACCGCGGGACGCGCTATCGCGCCGCAACTCGAGGCCGGGCACACCGGCAAGCTCAACCAGTTCCTTGATGAAATGGTGCTTGATGATCGCCTCGCTTTCATCAGCGTGACTGATCGCCAAGGCAACACGCTCGCCCGGCGCATCACCAACGATGAAGCATGGCACGGTTACGTCAAACATTCACGCCGCACACCGCTCGGTGGCTCGGTGCACGTGAACCACACCCGACGCCTCAACAACGACACCGGGGCCGACCTGCTCGTTCGCAAGCAGCCCATCTGGCAGGACACCACCAATCATCCCACGCGCCGTTATCACGGCTACATCGAACTGGGTCTGACCGATCCCGCCTCAGAACAGATGTTGGGTGATCTGCAAACAGCCACCATCGGCGTGGTCTGCCTGATCTGTCTGCTCTGCCTGCCACCGGTGTTGTGGTTGGTGCAGCGTTGGGCCAAGCCGCTCAACCGCATGGTCAGTGCCTCGCGCCGGCTCAGTGAAGGCAAACGCCCTCAACCCATCGAGGTGAAGGGCAGCGATGAAATCGCCATGCTCGCCGATTCCTTCAACCACATGGCCGGCAAGCTCACTTCCGCCCGCCAACAACTCGAACAGGCCAACGAAGACCTCGAACAACGCATCGCCGACCGCACTGCCGATCTTCAGCGTGCCAATCGTGAACTGCATCTTGAGATGCGCAACAAGGATGAATTCGTCCGCACCATCAGCCACGATCTGAATGCCCCCCTGCGCAACATCGCCGGCATGACCAAAATGCTGCTCCTAAAATACAGCGATGAACTGGCGGACGACGCGGTCAGCAAACTCGAACGCATTGCCGCCAACGCCCGCACCGAAACCGAACTGCTGGCCGACCTGCTCGAACTCAATCGCATCAAGAGCCAACCCGGCAAACTGCAATCGGTCAACCTGAATGATCTGCTCAGTAGCCTGGCCGAGTCACTGAGCTACGACCTCGATGAAAAACAGATCGAACTCATCATACAGGCCGATCTGCCCACCCTGCGCATCAACCGCAACCGCATTCGCCAGGTGTTCCAGAACCTGTTGGATAACGCGATGAAGTATTTGCCCGACGACGCGGCAACGCGACGCATCATGGTGACTGCCGAACCGAATGGTGATGATTGGGTCTTCTGTGTATCCGACACCGGCAGCGGCATCGACCCCCAGGACCACCAGCGCATTTTCGAAATGTTCCAACGCGCCCGTTACTCCGGATCAAATGAAGTCGACGGTCGCGGCGTGGGTTTGGCATCGGTCAAAACCATTGTCGAAACCTACGGCGGCCAAATCGGCGTCACCAGCCCCCCCGGAAGCGGCGCCACCTTCCGCTTTACCCTCGGACCTGAATGCTTCGATGTCCCTGCCGAAGCCGCGTGATATTCATTACCCGCTGCCCGCCATACGCTGGAAGAACATGTCCCAGATCGGCTCGGCCTGGCATTGGTGCACCCGCAACATCTGCCCGTGGCCCTGCCGATGCTGGAACTGCATCACGTAGTCCATCTTCGGTGCGTCGACCACTTCATTGGTACAGACCGATGGATCGATCATCCAGGCGATATCCGCCAGGTCGAAGAAGCCTTTGTCTTCTCGCTGATAGTAAGGCTTGCGATGGCGAAACTCATGCAGGTACCCCGCCAACCCGCCCAGCGGCAGCAGTCTCTCTTCGGTGACCGACATGGAACAGGTCAGTTGTTGGCCGGTGTCGAACCAGGCCAGCGGCACATCACTGCTCAACAGCACCCGGGCTGCGTGGACATCGCCCGCCACGTTGTACTGCACGCTGCGCTCGGGCCAGGTGAGTGCTGATCGCGCGTGATACACGTAGCGCACGTTCGAGGCAATGCGTGGTTCGAGCATGATCGCCGCCGCCAGATTCGTCGCCGCCCCCAAGCCCACCACCCAAAGCGGTTGATCGGCGTCGGCCAGCGCACGCTCGATGATCAACTGCGCCCCCGCGCTGTCAGAAGGCTCATCGATGTACCGCATCGGATCGCCGCCGCGTGCGACAGGAAATTGACCCGCCGCGCCGTCGAGTTCGAGCAACGTCTGCACCGTCTGGTACGACGCTTCGATGCTCTGCCGCCCCGCGTTCTGGGCGAAGTGCGTGGCGACAATGCCCTCGATGACAAAGCGATCCGGCGAGCGCAGGGCCAGCGCGATCGCATACAGGTCATCGATCTCCGTGCCGGCATCGGTGTCGATCAGCAGGCGATGCACCTGATCCGTCGGCGGCAGTTCCGGGACGATACGTTCGGTGGTGGGCGTGGCGGTGCTCATGGTCTTCAACCTATCCGCGATGATCAGTGCCGCCAAGTTGGTAGGTTCAGGGGGAAAATTAACGCTCCGAAAAGAATTCTTGAGATTCTGATTGGTAAATCCATATTTTGCGCGCAGGAATGGTTTGCCGCGCTCCTTTATAGAAGGCAACGTTTTTTCGAATGCGGCGTGCGGAATGTGGAGTGCGAAATCCATGATAACTACGGCGTCCACGCCGCTGCCCGCATGACGCTCCGACACCGCACAAACGGAACCGAAAGATGAGAAAGTCTCTTTTATACAAACACTTAAGAGCACAGCGGCGGCGTCATTACGTACTGTTCAGACACGGGAACTCGTACCGTTGAAGTAAACCGTTACAGGATCAACGATTGGCGCGATAACTAGAAGCAGGCCGGGTGGAGCGTCCTTTCACCATGGACACTTAACCGGAGTAGACCGTTGGACGATATCAGACAAGACGCATCACCTTCTGGAGGCGACGCTGAGGGCATGACCGAGAGCAACTGCCCCCACATCCTGTTGGTTGAAGACGATCCCGATACCGCGGAATTGATTCGGGAAACGGTGGCCGACCACTTTGGCCGTGACCGCATCACCCATGTCACCACGCGTTGTGATGCCGAGTATCAGAACCTGGACCAGATCGACCTGGTGCTGTGCGACCTGAACCTGCCGGATGGTTCGGGGTTGGACCTGCTGGATGCGCTGATGCTCCAACGGGAAGACATTCCCATCGTGATGGTGACCAGCGAAGCCGGCATGGACGTGGCGATGAGCGCCATCCGCAAAGGCGCGTATGATTACATCGTGAAAATCGGTGACTACCTGTTCACCATTCCGCTGATGATCGAAAAGAACCTGGAAGTGTGGCGCACCAAGCAGGAAAACGTCCGGCTGCAGGCTGAACTGCTCGGCATGCTCGACGAAGTGAACCACAAGAACGAGCAGTTGGAAGACATGGTCGAACAGTTGGAGCAATTGGCTTCAACCGACCCGCTGACGGGTCTGGCCAATCGGCGGCACGTGCAGCAATCACTGGAGCGCAGCTTCGCCGAAAGCGCACGCTACGGCAGCGATCTGGCATGTCTGATGATCGACCTCGATCAGTTCAAGCAGTTGAATGATTCGTTGGGTCATCAGGAAGGCGACCGTTTGCTTCAAACCTGTGCGAAGGTGCTGAAGGCGAATTGCCGCCGATCAGATGTGGCGGGTCGTTACGGCGGTGATGAATTTGTCGTGCTGTTGCCGCACACCGAACCGGAGCTGGCCGAGCAGGTGGCTCGGCGTATTCAGCAGCAGTTCAATACGGCAGTCAGGAGCATCAGCCCCAAGCACGCGGTTTGTGCGATGAGCATGGGCCTGGCATGTGTTTCGATCAGCCGCCCCACCACGGCAGACCAACTGGTGGCTTTGGCCGACCGGGCGCTGTATCGGGCCAAGAAAATTGGCGCCGGGTGCGTGTTCACTGAAGAACCGGCCCCACCTCTTCAGACGGCTTCGGTTTATTCCAACCAGGCAGCCAGCAGCGCGGCATGACCCGTTGCATCTCGCAACGGACTACAATCACAATCGACAATGGGCGATCGCATCGGTAGCATACGACCTGCGGGTCAATGGACCGGCATCCGTATGTGAATTGGCTCTACTTCGTGAGGCGCGTCATGGCAGACAAAATCAAGATTCTCGTCGGGGATAAGTTGGCCAAAGCTGGTCTGGAGTATCTCGAAGGCTGCGATGATGTGCAGGTCGACGTGAAGACGGGCCTGTCGGAAGACGAACTGGCAGCCATTGTGGGCGAATACGACGGCCTGGTCGTCCGCTCCGGCGTGCAGGTCACCGCGAAGGTGCTGGCCAACCCGGGCAACCTGCGGGGCGTGTGCCGCGCCGGCGTGGGGGTGGACAACATCGATCTCAGTGCCGCCACCGCCAACGGTGTGCTGGTGATGAACTCCGCTGAAGCCACCACGCTCACCACCTGCGAACTGGCGTTCAGCCTGATGATGGCGTTGGCCCGCAACATCGGCCCGGCCTACAAGACCATGACCGAAGGCGGCTGGGACCGCAACAAGTTCGTCGGCACCCAACTGGCCGGAAAGACGTTGGGGGTGATCGGGTTCGGCCGCATCGGTCGCAGCTTCGCAGAACGTGCCTTGGCCTTCGACATGAAGGTACTGGCCTACGACCCGGTGTACGCCGCAGCCACCGCCCTCGATGGTCGGGTGAAAATGTTCAATAACGTCGAAGAGATGCTGGGCGATTGTGATATCCTCACCCTGCACTGCCCGCTGAACGACCAGACACGGCACATGCTGAACAACGATCGCTTTGCCATGTGCAAAGACGGCGTGCTGATCATCAACGCGGCTCGCGGCGGCGTGATCGATAATGATGCCCTGATCGCAGCCATCGACTCAGGCAAATGTGGCGGTGCCGCCATCGATGTCTACGACAAAGAACCGCTCGAAGATGACAGCCCGCTGCGTAATCACCCCAAGGTGCTGTGCACCCCCCACCTCGGAGCAAGCTTCCTTGCTGACGGCATCCTGAGCTTCGGTGGTGCTTGCTC
>JANQFT010000037.1 GCA_028277685.1 Phycisphaeraceae bacterium | reverse complement strand
CGCCGGCTCCACACGCGGCATCACCTGCACCGCCGACTTCGATCCCCAGGGCCAATTCAACATTCCCCTGGCGCAGTCCGGCATGCTCGACGCCCAGATCAAACAACTGCAACCCGTCTTCGAAGACCCCAAAGGCGTCGTGCTCGTCGCCGCACCACCGAAGAACGGCCGCACCACCGCCCTGTACGCCCTGCTGCAACAGCACGACCCGTACATGCTTGATATCCACACGCTCGAAAAGAAACCCGAGCTGGAAATCGAAGGCGTCACCCAGCATCACCCCGGCACCGAGGGCATGGCCAAGACGCTGCAATCGATGATCCTGCGCGACCCGCAAGTCGTCATGATCAGCCAGCTTGCCGAAGAATCCATGCCCGGCATAATTGCCAAAGCCGGCAGCGATGATAAACGTCTCTACGTCGGCATGAAGGGCGACGATGCCTTCACCGCCCTGCGTGCGTGGGCCAAGGCCGTCGGTGATGTAAAACGCACCGCCGATTCACTTGCCGCCGTGGTGTGCGTCAGGCTCATCCGTAAGCTGTGCCCCACCTGTCGTCAGGCGTATCAACCCGATGCCGCGGCCCTGAAGAAACTCAACCTGCCCGCTGACCGCATCTCGCAGCTATACAAAGCATCCGGCAAGGTGATTGACGGCAACAAGGAAGAACCCTGCCCCACATGCTGCGGCCTGGGGTATCTCGGTCGTACCGGTGCCTACGAAGTATTGGTGCTCGATGCCGAAGCCAAGCAGCACTTGGCCGCCGGCAACATCGACCAACTACGCAACCACGCCCGGCGCAATCGCATGCTCCTGCTGCAGGAAGCCGCCCTGTCCAAGGTGGTCAGCGGCGAAACCAGCATCAGCGAAGTAATGCGCGTGATGGGAAGTAAATAAGCGAGGGCCTTGGGCCGAGGGCCGAGGGCCTTGAGATATGGAAACGCCGGGCACAGCAGCGTCACCCGGCATGCGTGTTTTGTTTTCGAGCTTCGAATTTCGAAATTCGAATTTCGAGCTTCCACCGAAGGTGGCCCCATGTGGATGAACCTGATTGTATTGCTCTTCGTGATCGGCGTGGCGTACTTCTACTCCGTGCAGGGGTTGTTCAGCGCCCTGCTGCATCTGGTGTTGATGCTCATCGCCGGTTCGCTCGCCCTCGCCGCATGGGAACCGCTGACCATCAACTTCCTCATTGAGCGTATGCCCGAGATGGCATGGGGCGTGGGCCTGCTCGCACCCTTCGTCATCATCCTGCTTATCCTCCGCCTGGTCTGCGACAAACTCATCCTCGGCAACCTCGATTTCAACTACCTCGGCAACAGCATCGGCGGCGGCATCGTCGGGTTCATCATCGGCATCATCACTGCCGGTTACCTCGTGATCAGCCTGTCCTTCATCGGCACGTTCAGCCTCATCGACTACAAACCCTACACCATTGAAAACGGGCAGATCACCCGCGCCCAATCGCTTTGGGTGCAGGCCGACGATATCTCCTCCGGCGTGTTCAGCATGCTGTCCGGCGGGGCATTCCACCCCTTCAGTGGTCACACCACCGCCCTCTACGAACCCAACCTCCAACGCGCCGCCGGCACGTTCCAACTCACCGCACGACGCGCCAGCCGCCGCGCCCTGCGACCTTCCAACGTCACCGTGACCGACCTGTTCGCGCTCGATCAGAAAGCCGCCGCCGAACAGGTCGCCCATGATGACCTGAAACTCACCCCCGATCAGCAGGTCATCATCATTGGTACCGACATCATCACCGATGCTGCCGCCGATCCCACCGGGCAGTTCACCGCTTCGGCCGCCCAGGTCGGCCTGCTGCACGGCAAGGAAAACGCCTCCACCCTCACCCCGCCGGTCGGTTACCTCATCAACAACACCTACGGCACGTTCAACGAAGCCGACGAATTCGCCCGCGCCAAGGCCGGCATCTCCGAATCCACCTTCCACTGGGTGTTCGTCATTCCCTCCGGAGATGAACCTCGCTACCTCAGGCTCAAGCAGCTTCGTCTTGAAATTCCCGAAGTACAGTTCAGCACCAAGATCACCGAAGCGATGACCGCCCTGCTCACCGGTATCACATGGAATCCCGCCCCCCAGACCGACGATAACGACCAGTCCAACGTCACCCCCGTCGCCCGCGTGGAAGGCCCCGCCCACGGTATGCCCGGTGGCGCAGAAGGCATCGACGTGGCCATCTCCGCGGAACTGCCCATCCCCCTCAACGGTGATAAGGTGCGCATGTCCGGTCGCGGCGGTCTCGATGCCAACGGCATCGTCTTCGCCCAGGGCAACGTCCCCCGCCCCGATGGCCGACTCGGCAAAGCGCTCAGCGTCGATCAGATTTCCTACGACCCCCGCGCCGCCGCCATCGTTCGCCTCAAGGTCGCCCCGCGCAAAGCACGAAGCCTGTTCGGCAAGGCCGTCGCCAGTGCCACCAACCTCACCACACCCGTGTTGATCGACAGCGATGGCGGCAAGTACCGCGCCATCGGCGTCGTCCGCGAAAACAGCGCTGACCTCTTCCTCGACATCAACACCGAAAGCGGCATCCGCACCTTGCAGCAAGCTGGCCTGAACAACCTCGGTGATAACGACCACCTGTTCCTGTACTTCCGCGTCGGCCTCGGCACTACCATCACCCAATTCCAGATGGGTCGCACCACCACCGACCTGACCGTCAACATCCCGCGACGATAAGCGGAACGTTGAAAGTCGGAAGTCGGAAGTGAAAAATCCAAGCTGCGACGTCCGCGTCGCAGGTATACATCTACAGTTCCGAGTTCCCATGCGTATCATCGACGGCCACGCCCACGCCTTCCCCGATCACATCGCCCCCGGCGCCATCGAAGTGCTCACCGCCGAAGCCAAATGGATGCCCGTCACCGCGCACCACGATGGTACCGTGGCCGGCCTGCTTACCAGCATGGACGCCGCCCACATCGAAAAAGTCATCCTCTGCAGCGTGGCCACCAAACCCCAGCAAACCGAAAAAATCACCGACTGGTCCGCATCGATCGCTTCCGATCGCGTCATCCCCTTCGCCTCGATCCATCCCGATTACGAGTACATTGAAAAAGAAGTCGAGCGCATCGCCACGCTCGGCATCCGCGGGCTGAAGTTCCATCCCTACTACATGAACTGCCCGCTGGATGATCCCCGCACGTTGCGCATCGCCAGGGCAGCAGCGAAGAATGATCTTGCCGTCACCTTTCACACCGGTTACGACCTTGCCTTCGACCGCATCGACATCTGTGGCCCCACCCGCGTCCGCGCCCTGCACGAAGCCGTACCCGACCTGCGCATGCAGGCCTGCCACATGGGAAGCTGGCACGATTGGGAACAATCCCTCGAACACGTGGCCGGCCTGCCGATCTACATCGAAACCAGCTACTCCCTCGGCCAGTGCCCCGATGACCTGCTCCACCAGATCATCGACAAGCACTCCGAAGACTACTTCATGTTCGGCACCGACAGCCCCTGGGCCAATCACGCTACCGAGCTTGCCAAATTCAACAAGCTACGATTGAGCGACGAAACACGGCACAAAGCCCTCTGGACCAACACCCATCGTTTTCTGGGGCTCCCATCCTGCGAAGCCCCCGGCGAAGCAGGATGAGGCGTGTCTGGATTCTACGAAGCGACGCGGCTTCGCCGCGCTGCCAACTACCGCTCTTCTTTTGAACGAAGCATTTCCCCAATACCATCCCTGATCTGCTGCTGAGTCGGCTCCGGTGGCGGCCCACCACGCTCCACCGCGGCCTTCTCCAGCAGCGCACGCACCTCAGGCGTGCCATCCGACATCGCTGAGCGATAGGGCGTGATGATGCCAGCCCCGCAATCCGCAAACGGATCAGCGCCGTGGATCAACAGCAATTCAACCATCTGCGCATCGCCTCTTGCCACGGCACGATACAGCGGCGTTGTCCCATTCGATTTGCCATCAACGTCCGCTCCATGCTTCAACAACACGAGTGCAACGTCATGACGGCGCCAACTGACCGCTTCGGCCAGGGGCAGCATGCCGATTCTGTTGCGATCATGCACACGGTCTGGCTTATCACGAATGACATACTCGATTTCCTCGACCGAAGCGCCTTCCTCGATCATCATGCCAATCAGATTTTGCACGGAAACGAGTTCGTGTTTCACTTGGAATGTGGCATGTGGCCCACCAAGTAAACACAGCAAGATGACCATGATGCCCCCCGCTGCAGCGATGACCACCGCAATACGACGAAATACCGATCGCTCTTTATCCATGTGCGACACCCCTGGCTAACAACACCGTTGCCTCGTCAGTCTACCATCCCAGTCCAGCCGCGTTGCAACAAACAGCAGAACATCGCGATGTCATCCGTGCCGTCAGGGGTGACCTGAGCACTTGGACGACCTTGCCCAGCCTGGAATGCGCGGGCCGCTGAGTTCATCGCCAGTTCCCAGTGCTTTACGTCATCGCGCCTTCACAGCCTACTTTTTTGATGATCCGAAAAAATTCTTCCGGGGGAGAGGGAGCATTGCATGTCGCGCAGCACGTTGCTAAACAAGGTGAATTGAATGCCGCACCACGGCGGGCGTTCGTTGGAGCAGTCTCGATGGATCAACCGAACATCATTTTCATTCTATTGGACGACATGGGTTGGCGTGATCTTGGGTGTTACGGCAGCGACTTCTATGAAACGCCCAACATCGATCGCCTGGCCGCGGAGGGGCTGCTGTTCACCGATGC
>JANQFT010000036.1 GCA_028277685.1 Phycisphaeraceae bacterium | reverse complement strand
TGCGGTAGTCGCCACAGAAGCCGCGCAACCTGGCTGTGCCATCGTTCCCGGCGGTCACAGTTTCGTCGGTCCACCACTGGCGGAAGACAAGGTCGATGTCCACCTTGCCCCCCCGTTTGAGCTTCCAGTCATGGGTGTAGAGCGGCGCATCCTTTTTCCAGTCGGAGCCATCGTAGAAGCCCCATACCTGAAAGCCCGATGCCCGCGGGTGACTGAACACCATGGTAAGCAGGTCGGCCATATAGGCGCCGCCGACCGTGGTTTTCACAGCATCATCGGTGGTGGTAGCGTGGAAGACTTCCATCTCGCTGGCGTTACCGCCGAGGTCGAACTCGGTGATCTTCACATCCACGTCGAGCTGCACGAAACTGTCGAGGATCTCGTAGATGCGTTTGGGATGCGCCAGCGGCACGCCCATGTGCGCCTGCAGGCCCACACCATGGATCTTTGCCCCGGCGGCCTGCAGATCCTTCGTGAACTTGTATAACCACTCGACGCTGAACGTCTGTCTGCCCCCGGCGTTAAGCATGCGGTTATCGTTGATGAACCAGCGGCCAGCAGGATCGGCTTCAGCGGCGATCTTGAACCACTGCGCCACCTCCTGCACCATGCCGTCGTAACCCAGGTGTTTCTCGAAATCCATGCGGTGGATGAACTCATTGGCCACATCCCATTCGTAGATGACCGGTTTCAGATCGGTGACGGTCTGGCGGATGTGGCTGCGGATTTCGCCCAGCAGGTAGTTTTTGGCTGCCGGTTTCTTCCAGCCGCCGAGTTTTCTGAACTGGCTGATAACCTGCTTCGGCACACTGTTCAGGTCGCCCCACATCAAGGTGTGGCCTCGCACCCGATTCACGCCGTGCTCATTCAGCCAGCGAATGGTTCGGAAGACTTTGGTCGTCTCAAGGTCGCCCTTGGCTTTGTCGCGCGACCGCGCCCAGTACTTCCACTTGGTGGCCAAGGCGAATCCAGCCTGGTTGAAGCCGCGCCCAGTGCCGCCCTTCAGTTTCCAGCCTTCAGCACCCAGGTTGTGATACACCCGCGACAACTGCTTCCAGTGGTGCTTCGAACCGAAGTGGCCGAGGTCTGCCCCGTTGCCCCAGTCAAATTCATGACGCATCATCTCCACGTGCACCTTCGCCCCCGGAACAGACCGGCCGCCGGCATCCACAACTTTGATCGCCAGATCGCCCTTACGGTATTTCTCGATGCGTTGCTGCGCGGCGCGGCGCCAGTCCACATCACGTGGATCATCCATGCCGGGATAAGTCGCTTGGTCTTTCGGCAGGCGCGGCAGTTTCAGTGCCTGGGCTTGTGGTGCCTGGCCGTAGTGGATCAGTGCGATCCCGCCGATGTCGAACGTCTGGCGCTGCTGGCTCATCGAAAGCGAAACCATGATCGCTCCAGCCTTGCCATCCTTCCTGACGATCACGGGGTGGAGGTACTGTTGCCACTGGCCGATTTTTCCGCCGGAAACGAAACGGCCCCAGTGCGGCCAACCTGTACTCGCGCGCACTTGCACAAGTCCTGGGGCAATCTCCGCCTCGACCGGTCTCAGCCAGATCGAAACCAGCGCCCGATCGCCTTTCTGCACATCCGCAACGGCACCCTGAAGTTTGACGATCAGGGACCAGTCCAGTCGCAGATGTTCCTTCACCTGTACGCGCAGGGCCTTGTCGAACGGTGCGCCCTCAGCGGGGACGATCCGGCGTTCAACCTGATTGCTCTGCGTACCATGGTTCAGTTCCCATGTGATGCGCTCAAGGGCCTTCGCCTGGTTGCTGCCCAACAGGAACAAACCTTTCGGCAAACCGTGCTGCGTAGTTAACTGCTTACGCAGATGCTTGCCGTAGGCATCGAGTTGATTGTCCGGCGTTGTCTCCGGCTCGGGCGCTTCCCAGCCGGTCAGCGGGCCGATGTCTTCGACCGTCAGCGCGGTGAACGCGAACATGCCTCCCTCAGCTGGATTTCGTTCGCTGAAATAGAACTTCATGTTGCCGCGGTTGTGTCCAGTGACGGCGAGCATGGTGTCGAACGTTTGGGTCTTACCATCGGTAGACTTGAGTTCAAAGCTGCGGCCGGCGTACTTGCCGACCAATTTGTGTGACTGGACCTGCGCTTCAGTAAACGCTTGATGTGCCACCTGGTCGGCGGTCACACCGGATAATCTGAGGTTGAACTGGGCCTTGGCGTTGCCGGTGGTGAGATATACAAGGCGAACACGATAGACCCGGCCAGGCTCAAGCTTCACGCCGCGCCAGGTATAAAGCTGTCCCCCACCCTTGGGGCCAAGCGTATCCAGGCCGAACGCCTTTTCTTCCTGGCCGATCGCACCAAGGGTCACACGCACCTTGGATTGCTTATCCCAATGATTCGCCGACCAGGGCGAAGGCAGCCGCTTGGGGCCATCGGTCACTTTCGATCCGTGCAGAAGCCAGTTGGCCGCTTTGGCTTTGGTCGCGCGATACTCGTAGACAGGCTTTGCGGAATCATTCGGCGCGCCGAATGCCGCTCCGATATGCATGGCACACACGGCCAGCGCAACGACAGCTTTCAGGTGACTCATTTGCGTTTCTACTTTCTGGATCAGTCAGGGGGGTTCGAATCGTTTGGATTGCGCGTACCTAACATTAAGACGACGCTTCAGCGTGGTCCTCTCTTCCACAGACTTAGCGCTTCGCCGGTCGTTTGTAGAATCTCACTATGCGTTCGGTGTTCCACGTGACCGTCGCCCATGACAAAGTTGGCGTGGTTGTTCGGATGGTTATCCTGGAACTCCGGTCGCCACGGCCAGCAGATTCGGTAGTTGTACTTGGCGCCGAAGGAGCCTCGGCCGTCAGCCTCAAGCCAGCCCTGGGCATCCATGTAGTAACTGGTCACGCTACTGCCGGTGAAGAAGCCAGCGCTGTCGCCGAACCAGAACTGATGACCCGTCAACAGCTCGATCACCGGCCGCTCAGGAGCAGCGCTGCCGATGCGATCCGGGCTTCGAGCACCAAGGGACTGGTTCAGTTCATAGGTGCGGTACTTCGATGCGTTCGTGAATTTGCTGCCGATCGCCGGCTTAACGCTGCGGTAGGCTTGAGGGTCACGATACAGATCTCGCATGTGCCCATAGCCGTACTGGCTGTTTTCAAGCAGCTTCCACCATTCGGTTGGGCCGCCCAAACCCTTGTAACCCCACCAGTGGGCGCCGCTTTGACCGTTGTGCGGCAGAATGCCGTTGTTCTCCACGCCGTACTGGTAGCCCCATTGTCCGATCTGGCGCAAGTTGGTTTTGCAGACGATGTCTGTCGCCGCGGTACGCGCTTTGTTCAACGCCGGCAGCAGGATGCTGATCAACAACGCAACGATCGCCACCACCACCAACAGTTCCACCAGTGTAAATGCTTTGCGGCCAGACATGGGCAGGCTCCACAGAACCTAATCGTTACATCGGAAAACGGTGAACGGCGATCAAGCCACTCACCGTAAAACTCGGGTGCGAACGCCCTACGCCCGGCGGCGGAGCATGGCAACTGCCCCCAGCGCGAGCAGCCCCAGCGATGCAGGCTCAGGCACGACCGTGTCGAGGGTGATGATCAAATCGTCCGTGGCGCTGTACGTGTGATTGGCGTCGTTACTTTCGTTCCTCGCGGTGAACAGGATCTCGTGCCCCTCGGGTACGTTCACATCAAGAACCGAGATGGACCACGATGGCGTCTCGTTTCCAAAGCCGCCCGGCTCCCAATTCACACTATCCAGTAGCGTGGTTGTGCCGGTGACGGGATCGCGCAGGACGATGGCGAAGTCCTGACCTGTGCCTGGTGCGATGTTATTGCGGCGCCACATGCCCAACGTTCCGGTGATGTCGACGATGATCTCTGACCCCACCGGATTTGCCCAGATGGCGAACGGCGTATCCAACGGCCCCTGGGTCCGGAGCTGTGTCTGCGAAACGCCCCATGCTATCCCGCCTTCCCAGCGATTGCGGGTGCTATGCCACTTCATCGACGATGTGACCTGCGTGTACCAGGCTGGCCCGCGGTTGTCGAGCCGTTCACGTTGTCGGATGCATCCCACGCGACCGAGCGGTCCCACACGAACCCCGGCGTATAGGCCGCATGAGCTTCGGTTACCCAGGCCAGCGCTATTGCGCCGACCACGATTGCTGCGATCTGATGACGAGTCATATCAATCCTCCTGTGAAGTTTTCCCATGGTTCCATGATCGTCTATGAGGGAGGCGCACACGTGGCGCCTTCGTACCACGTACCGGGTATCGCTACCGATGCCACCGGCTTATCCGGCCCGGCGATTCTGCGCTGCAACATGGCCACGGCCTCGCGGCCGACTTGTTCGAAAGGCAACATCATGCCGGTGAACGGTTGCCGCGCACACCCGCGGCGCTCGTGATCATCAAAGGTGGCGATCGACAGATCGCGTGGCACACTGAACCCTTCAGCCAGCGCTGCATGCATCGCGCGCAGGGCCACATCGCCGCCGTAGGTCAGCACGGCCGTGGGGCGGTGGGCTTTCACCTCGGACCAGTGAAGCGTCGCCAGATGTGCCCCCCAAAGTGATGCATCATCCACTGGTAATGGCATTAGACCGGCTTCAGTCATCGCGCGGGTGTAGCCTGCTGCGCGCGCCGCCCCGCTGTAGTGAAATTCCGGGTAGTCAACCTGCTTGGCATCAATCGGTCCGAGATACACCACCCGACGGTGCCCCATCTGAATCAGCCGACGCGTCGCCTGGTGCGCCATGTCCTCATCATCTGGGTGTACCGAATCGGTGTCGCGTTTCACATTCATGTAGATGGTGGGAATGGCATACGACGAAAGCAGTTCCGCCACATGCGGTGGCATGCGCACCGCGTAGTTCATCAAGATGCCATCGCTGCACCAGCGGCGTAATAGATGCGGTATAGAGCTGTCGTCGACCAGTTCCTCATCCGTCAGGGCCGCCATACTCACCAGCAGGCCCGCATCATGCGCCGCGACATTCACCCCATGCTGCATTGCATGTGGCAGATAACCGCAGCCAGCATCACCGAACTGTGAGCCAATGATGAGCGAGATGGTGTTGAAACGTCCAGTGGCCGTGGCCCGCGCCGCTTCGTTGGGACGGTAACCCATCTCTCGCGCCACCCGGCGTATTTCTTCTGCCCGAGCCGCTGAGCGAGCATACCGCGTTGGCACGCGACGCCCCAGCGCATTGGCCACCGTCCGTGGGCTGACACCAACCTGCTTCGCGATCTGGTTAAGAGTGACTGATGCCTCGATCATTTTGCGTCGCCATAAATTTACTACGCCGTAACTTTACCACACGCAGAACCCGTGTCAAGCTCGAATCTTTCGTCGTGTCCGGAATTGTCAGTCTGGATAAGGGGCTCACATGAGCCTGAATGGGAAGTCAAGTGGCTGGCGTAGCCGACGTCGACAAATCTGGCTGTGATGTCGAACCACTGCCCCACGATACTTCCGGTGAGCGCAGATCGGACCATCGCCGTTGTTGAGCAACCAACGAGCAACACATGAATGAGTTCTTGGATAAGTCCAGAGCAGTTTCCATCAGGCCGCGCAGCAATAGTGCTTCAGCAACCCACCCCGTGATTGTCTGCAGACGATCGGCCAGACGGTTGTGTGCGCTCCAAATGAAAGATCAGAACGTCCAATATGAGATAGCAGCAGCAAACGGACAGTAACAACCCTAACTATGGGTCATCGCATGGCCTTGGATACAAGGCATGACCCAAAAAACAGGCTACAAGTATCCCCACTCGCTAATCTCACCCGCGCCGATGCGTACAGAGTGCGATGACTCTAACGGTTGTATCGATTTTGCGGCCTGTAACGATCAGGGGCTACGGCAAAAAAGGTGAAAAGAGGTTTTGCGTCCACTGGGGTTATATCTGACTGTTGGGTCGTCTTGAGAAACGGTGACCCCCGGACCTCAAGAGACAGATGAGTTTGCTCGCCGGGCGACACGTGGCCGACGCCTTCTTCGGCCCACCGGGATTGGCACTTCGGCAGGCATCGAAGGCATCCCGAATCCAGGGCGACCCCTTTACCACGGAGGTTTATCATGGTCGCAACAATCACTCGCACGTTGACGGTTCTGGCAGTAG
>JANQFT010000581.1 GCA_028277685.1 Phycisphaeraceae bacterium | reverse complement strand
ATGGTGTTCGCCTGCCAGTTTCTCGCCGAGGGTATTGTCAAGGCCGATCAGGGTGCCGTGTTTGTCACCTTCGAGGAAAGCCCCGATGACATACGACGGAACATGAAAGGCCTGGGGTGGGACATCACCCAGTGGGAGGCGGAGGGCAAATGGGCTTTCGTCGATGCTTCACCCGATCCTTCACAGGATATCGCGGAGGTGGGCACGTATGACCTTGGCGGCCTGCTGGCCAGAACGGAACATGCCGTGCGCAGCGTTGGGGCAAAGCGTCTGTCGATGGATTCTCTGGGGGCAGTCTTCAATCAATTCACCGACCCGGTCCTGGTGCGGACCGAGCTTTATCGCATTGCCTCCGCATTGAAACAAATGGGAACTACCTCCCTGATGACTTCCGAACGCATTGAAGAATACGGCGACATTGGTCGTTATGGCGTGGAAGAGTTCGTGGCCGACAACGTGGTGATTCTGCGTAACGTGCTTGAGTCGGAAAAGCGCCGCCGCACGGTGGAGGTACTCAAATTCCGAGGCACCACCCACCAGAAAGGCGAATGGCCGTTCACGATTCTGCCGAGCGAAGGCATCATCGTCATTCCGATTTCCGCGATTCAACTGGAACAGCGTTCCAGCAACCTGCGCGTCACCTCGGGTAACACATCACTCGACAAAATGTGTGGCGGCGGATATTTCCGTGACTCAATCATCCTCATCTCCGGCGCTACCGGCACCGGCAAAACACTGATGACCACCGAGTTCATCAACGGCGGGGCAAAAAACGAAGAGAAATGCCTGCTGTTCGCCTTTGAGGAAAGCCGCGAACAACTGTTCCGCAACGCGGGCGGCTGGGGGGTGGACTACGAGCAGAAAGAAAAGGACGGCCTGCTGAAAGTCGTCTGCACCTATCCGGAAACGGCCGGGCTGGAGGAACACCTCATCCGCATGCGCGATGAGATACGCGCGTTCAAACCCAACCGGGTGGCGGTGGACAGCCTTTCTGCCCTCGAGCGTGTTTCCACGGTGAGGGGTTTTCGGGAGTTCGTGATCGGCCTGACCTCCTTAATCAAGCACGAAGAAGTAGCCGGCCTGTTTACCTCAACCACCCCCACCCTGGTGGGCGGTATTTCTATCACCGAGGCTCACATCTCCACCATCACCGACTCCATCATCCTGCTGCGCTATGTCGAGCTGTATGGCGAGATGCGACGCGTGCTGACCGTGCTGAAAATGCGTGGCGCCATGCACGACAAGGACATTCGCGAGTTCACCATCGACGGCAAAGGCATGCACATCGGCAAGCCCTTGCGCAACGTGGTCGGTGTGCTGGCCGGCGCTCCGTCGTACATCACCCAAAGCGAAATCGACGGGCTGTCAGGGCTGTTCGGTGATGATGTTCGATAGCAGGAGCGTTCGTGGCTAACCCTCAGAATCATCGTGGTGCTGACAACAGCCTGTTCGAAGAGCTTGCGCGATCGACGCCGGATGGTATCCTGGTTATCGACACCAAGGGCACCGTCATCTACGCCAACGAAGCCGCGATCGAGATGCTGGGGGAGGGCGCGATACCTTTGCTCGGTCAGGAGTTGGGCCACCCTGCCGTTTCGAACGCCGTCACGGAAATTGATCTGGTCGCTCGCCATGGACCACCACGCGTGGCGGAACTGAGATCTGTCCCCATTCAATGGCGTAACGAGCAGGCCCGCCTGGTGGCCGTGCGCGACATCACCGAACATCGCCGTGTCGAAGCCACCCTGCGCGACAAGATGGAACGACTCGACCGCGCGAATCGCAATCTTGACCAGTTTGCCGCTGCGGTCTCGCACGACTTGCGATCACCCCTGCTCACCATCAAGGCCTATCTCACACAACTGACCCGGACACCATCCGATCAACTGGTGCAGGCCAGCGAGCAGAGATTGCCACGTATTGTCAGCGCGGCCGAACGCATGGGGAACATCATCGAAGGCTTACTTGCGGTGTGTCGCAGCGAGCAACAGGACGAAACCGGTACGGTGCTGGATGTTGAGGCTGCCCTGGAAGGTGTTTTGGCCAACGTTGCCACATTGATCGAAGATACCGAAGCCGTCATCACGCAAGACCGTATGCCCGCGATCACCACTGGACCCGTACCGATTCAGATCATCTTTCAAAACCTGATTGAGAATGCCATCAAGTACCGAGGGGAATCGGCACCGCGCGTGCACATTTCAGCGAAACGTGATGGCAGTAACTGGATCTTTTCTGTCAGTGATAACGGAATCGGCATCAGCGAAGAGCATCAAGACAACGTCTTCGGCCTGTATGAGCGATCAGGCACCAACGACACCGCGCAACCTGGACTGGGGATTGGACTATCCACCTGCAAGCGCATATTAGAAAACCACGGCGGGTCGATTCGGTTTGAATCGATACCCGGCCGTGGTACGACCTTCTATTTCACCCTGCCTGTCATGGAGGACGCTTCGCAAGCACACACATAAAGTGCTTGCATGATGATTTGAATTATGCCGCGCGGGCAAGTTGCCGACGTGTGCGCCTTGCGTCGGCATAACCACGACGGCTCATTGCCGGCAGTGGCATCAGTTGACTGTCAGCCAAGTCCAGTCGTTCGCAACCAACCAGACAGAGCATCTTGCCAAACTTCGTGACGCGCACGACGCGCCCCGCGATGTGGTTGCATGTTCGTCGAGGCGTAACGGTCACATGATCACCCAACTTGGGGGCTGTATTCATCGCAATCAGATACGACAAACCAATTTCGGAAATATCATGCAAGAAGCCCGGACGGCGACGACGTTTGCCACCTCGTTCCCAGGTGATTGGCATGTTGTCACACACCCAACGGGCTGCTCTGCGTACATTCAGTGATGGTCTGCAATTCGACATTGATCAGTTCCTTTACAAATCGGATTTTCAAGGGAATTCACGACAAACGTGGACGGAACGTCCGGCCGGTTGGCCATGGTGAATGCAGAATGCTTCACCGGGAAAAGCTGACAGCCGAAGCTGCCGTTCTCTGATTACCTGATGACCGTGGGGTCATCAGGCACGATTGATGCGTCGCTATGCTGCGAGACTAAAAAGTGATTCGATAAAGTGGGCCGCGTCGACCACTTCCGGATCGAACTGTCGGCCACGTTCGGTGCGCAACTCACGCAATGCATTTACAAGCGGCTTCGGGGTCTGATACGTGCGACAGGTCATCATCGTGACCAACGCATCACTCGCACATAATACGCGCGAACCGATGTGAGCATGGCCATTCTCGCCATCCGCCTGTGGCACCGTCGCATCGTGCCGCATGTGATGTTCACGCACCATGCGAACCACCAACGGATCAAAACCCAACATCGTGGCAATCTCTGCCCCGAACTCCGCATGGCGACTCACAACCGCACGTTCAACCAGCGTCAAGCGAGACGGTTTGGCCAACACCGATTCGGGAATCATGCACTTGCCAATATCGTGCAATAAACCTGCAACGTGAATCTGCTCCTGAACTTCGACCGGCAGATGCAACACACGTGCGATCTCACAAGCCATGGTAGCTACTTGTTCCGCGTGGTCTGTCAGGTGTTCAAGCTGTGTCGTGCCAAGCGAGGGCGTAATGCGCTGAATCAGCCGCTCCAGTCGACCAGATGGTGCCAGGGAACTATCCGTACTGACCTGCTGGACGAAATCGCGCATCTGCACCATCAGCGAACTGCAAACTTGATTACGACCTCGGTCTTTGGCCAGGTAGAGCGCGCTGTCGGCAACATCAACCGCCTCGATGCCCAACCCATCCGCGTGACATTCATAAATACCCGCGCTCACGGTCACGTTGATCAACTCGCCCTTCGACCGTACACCTCGATGCTCGATGAGCCGGCGCAACCGTTCCGCCCACACAATACTTTCAACCAAAGGCGACGACATACGAACAATCAGAAACTCTTCACCACCCCAACGAATAACCGTATCTGACCCCTCTACCTGTGTCAGGATGAAGTCCGCCGTCTGGCAAAGCACGTCATCGCCGGCATGATGGCCGTAGGTATCGTTTACCCGTTTGAAGTGATCGATATCGAGCATGATGATCGATGCCGTTTTACGTCGATCGTTGGCCCACACACCTTCTTCAATGCACCGCTGAAAATAACGTCGATTGAACAAACCAGTGAGCTGATCAGATTCGGCCAATTGTGCCAGGTGACGTTCACGACGATCTTGCTCCCGGCGTTCAGCTTTACGACGCTGACTTTCGCAAATCGCATGTTCAATGCTTCGCCATAACGTGTCACCTTCGAGTGCCTTGTCCTTGGGAACGAAATCAACCACGCCACTACGAAAACTATCGATCACCGGTGCCTGGTCGCGGCACGTAGAAACAATCACCACTGGTGTGGCCGTGAGATATTCCGCAGCCTGCTCCACCAGCTCACTCGCACGAAAATCAGGTAGATGAAAATCCGCCACCACACAGTCGTAGCTATCATTGCGCAAACACTCGAGTAACTGAGTACCCGTTGACACCATACGGATATTCATACTAACCCCTGTTTCATTGAGTGCCTGCTCAAGTAGATGCTGATGATCCGCATCATCCTCGACCATTAAGATTCGTGGTGACGTAATAGGATCTGCCTGATTCATTATCTGGCCCCCGGAATTTTTGCACCCCCGACCATTCACGGCTATCGGGCAGGGTGCAGTTCAGGTCAAGCAATATGATGAATTAACTCATATGCAGGCTTGAGCATGACCGTATCATCGATACAGCCGGAATAGATTGGTTTGTCCCATATTCTTCGTCCGAAAATACCGGTTCTGATACACAAATCTGATGGCCTCGACAAAGAACCGCACCGGAGTGTCCGTTTGTGTTGGGCAAGATTAGCTGGACTCAAATGAACCCGACTTAGATGTAAAAGTAGTTAGCGTACGCGGTATCAATAAAAGTGGTTGCGGTGTTGAACCACTACCCCACAACGCTGCTGTCGGATGCAGATTAGACCATTCTCTCCGTTGATGGCACAACAGATGGTCGATTAGCAAGCTCAGAGCAGGCTCAATCAAGCTGCCCGGCAATAGTGTCCCCGAACTACCGGAAACGTTCGGTACCAACCCAAGCTCTTTACCGTTCGTAACGTCTTGATGTTCAGTGTGGTTAGGACGTGTTCCGGATTAATCGGAACCATCCGAAGTTCTGAAAGAAAAAGCCCCGGGCTTTCGCCCGGGGCTGCCAAATTGCATTGCATGTCTCAAGACTCAAGACAACATCTTCACTTCATCGGCGAGTTATCGACCAGGTCTTCCACGACGGACGGGTCGGCAAGGGTGCTGGTGTCGCCCACCTTGTCGGGCTCGCCTTCGGCGATCTTACGCAGGATGCGGCGCATGATCTTGCCCGAACGCGTCTTCGGCAGGCCCGGTGCCCACTGGATGACGTCCGGTGAAGCGATGGGGCCGATCTCGGTGCGGACGTGCTTGACCAAAGCCTTCTTCAGGTCGTCGGTGGCTTCCACACCGGCCTTCAGGGTGACGTAAGCGTAGATGCCCTGGCCCTTGATGTCGTGCGGCATGCCAACAACGGCGGCTTCCGCCACATCGGCGTGACTGACCAACGCCGACTCGACTTCAGCAGTACCCATGCGGTGGCCGGACACGTTGATCACATCGTCCACGCGGCCGAGCAGCCAGTAATCGCCATCGAGGTCCTGCTTGGCGCCGTCACCGGTGAAGTACATGCCTTCGTAGGTGCGGAAGTAGGTGTTGACGAAGCGTTCATGGTCGCCCCAGGTGGTGCGCATGATGCCGGGCCACGGTTCGGCGATGCAGAGCTTGCCGCTTTCACCAAGGTCACACGGGCTGCCGTCGTCGCGAACGACCACGGGCTTCACGCCGAAGAACGGACGCGTGGCCGAGCCGGGCTTGAGCGTGTGCGAACCAGGCAGCGGGGTGATGAGGATGCCACCGGTTTCGGTTTGCCACCAGGTATCGACGACGGGCGTCTTGCCATGGCCGACGTTATCACGGTACCAGTTCCAGACCTCGGGGTTGATCGGCTCGCCGACCGAACCGAGCACCTTCAGGCTGGACAGATCACGTGCCTTGATCGGATCTTCACCTTCACGCATGAGGGCGCGGATGGCGGTGGGGGCGGTGTAGAACTGGGTGACCTTGTCCTTATCGCACACATCCCAGAAGCGGCCGGCGTCCGGGTAAGTGGGCACGCCTTCGAACATCACACTGGTCGCACCGTTGGCCAACGGGCCGTACACGATGTAGCT
>JANQFT010000577.1 GCA_028277685.1 Phycisphaeraceae bacterium | reverse complement strand
TCGCCGGTGGCCGCACGGGCAGGTCGGGCCACAGGTCAACCAGAATCTGATCGGCGCGATAGCGCTGACCATCCTTGGCGACCGGCTCCGCCGCACGCGCTTCGCCTGCAAGCATGCAAACCACTGCAACTGCCGTTATGAACATCATGAGTGAGCCACTGATTCGCGGTGTGCGAACAGCGTTGGTTCTCTCACGACGCACCCGTCCGATATCTTTGCTGATCATGTCTCTTAAACCCTGGATGCTCCGTACCCCATCGATCGACATGCGCGGCACCATCAGTTGAAAACTTACAGACCCTACATTCGGGCCTCGGCGCTGGATGAGAAACGTAGCGACGAAGTGACCCTGATCTCGTGACCCATTTTCCCGCTAACTTCGCTCCGGTCAAGTACTTTCCTCTGCAAACACCTGTCAATGCAGCAGCTTAAAAAGGATACACAAGTGCCCAATCACTATGCATGACTAACCCCCCCAAGCGCAATTATCTGCGTGATTTACCTAGATTACTACGCCGCGCGATTCAGCAGCAGGGCTTTGCGTCCGTCCGGATCGTACTTTTACCCTCAGAAAAAAAATGTGATGAGCGGGTCTCAAAATCACCATTCAGATGATTTGAAATCCATCGGGACGGGATCTTGGTCGCGTTCAATCAAGCGGCACGATATATTGTCGGCCCACCCATAGGGCGCTGTGGCACGATGAACTTCAGCCGCAACGTCAGCGTCTTGAACGACTGAAGGGGCTAACGACATGCACGCAAGATGCGGTTGCGGTCGCCCGATATAGCCGGTGCGGGAAGGGACGGAGGCAGATGACGGAGTAACCCATGTTGTGTGACCGCTGCGCCTCGCTTGTACCCATGATCCGCTCGCTGTTGGTAATGCTGATTTTCTGCGCTGCTGTACAAGCCGGCGTGCTGGATGATTGGCGCCCACTCGAACTGCAAGCCACCACACCCGAAGCGCGGGCATCGGTTGCTCGTGAAATGGTCAAAGCAGCGCGTCACGCCAGAACTGATATCGACAAACTCGCACTCGCCCAACGTGCATACGAACTGGGCGCTCAACAACCACAAGGGCATCGATGGGCAGCGAAGGCGCTCGACCTGATTCAGCGTGGCGACCCGGCCAAACGCATCTGGTGTCTGGAACAACTGCGCGACATGTACGCCGACGCAGCACGTCGCCATCGACGTGAACCGAAGTACACTGCAGCACTCGGCGACGCCCTGGTACAACTGACCGAACAGCGCCTGCTCAATATCGACAGCGCCATCGAAGCAGGCAATATCGACAGTCACAAAGCAGTGAGTGAACTGGAACAGGCCGCAGGCGATGCGCAGTTGGCGATGAGCACCTTCAAGCGAGCCAGCACGTTGGCCAAAGCTGAATCGCGCAGGCTGCAGCGGCGCGAGCCGAATCGTTCCAACGACATGCTGGCGTTGGCGGGCGTGCTGGAAGATCAGGCCAGTGATTCCCGCAAGCTTCAGCGCGAGGTGGGCAAACGCAAACACATGTGGAACCGCATGGTCGCCGCGCAGGAACGATTCACCAAAGCGAACGGCAACGCCACCCGCGACCAGGCCGAGCAACTCGCCCTCATCTACGTGACCGACTTTGATCGACCGGAACTGATCCCTGCCGATGTGCACGATCGGCTCAGCGAAACCATCAAGCGCCATATCGCCGATGCGTGTCGACCGGTGGAAGATTTGTCCGCCGACCAGGCCAGCCGATTGGCCAAGTGGTACGACCAGCTCGCCCGCAAAGCCGACCCGAAGAGCCGTCCCGAGATGCTTCTCCGCACCCGGCTCTACTACAAAAAAGCTCAACTCGCCGGCGATGAAGTGGCCCGCATCATGCTGGTTCGGGTGGACCAGGATCTCGCCCGCAACGACCTGCCGATCGCCACCGCCAAGCGTAAAGCCCAGGAACTGGCCGCCCGGCTCCGCTTCCTGTTCGGCAAACGCCCGGTTGAAATAGCCAAACTGCCTGATACCACCAATACCAGCCCGGATGTGGTTAATCCCGCGACCGAAATCGCATCCGCTACCCAACCCGCAGCCAAGGCTGCTTCAACTTCCGGGGGGCGATTTGCCCGTCCGGTGGTGACTTGCGGACAATGTGGCCGCAAATTCTTCCCCGGCTGGGGCAAAACCGCCAAACAATGCTCCCGATGCCAATCCGGCCACCGAAACATCTTTGATTTCCGCTCCGACGACCCAAGCGACCCGTCCGATTAACCGATATTTCACAGTGAGTCGCGGGATTAGCCCACGCCACAGGGGATCGGTTTATCGGCATGAGCGTCTGTCACAGCGATCATCTGCGAATTCTCAGCCGGCCAGAGTGGGTCGAACCGGTCGTGATGTTCCTGCGTGATAAGGCTTTAGCCGCCGGTGCCTGCGACCAAGCCACCGCCCAACGCCTCGTCATCGCCTTCACTGAAGCCGTCACCAATGCCATCATCCATGGCAACTACGAGCTTTCCAGTGAACTAAAAGAAGAAGGCGGCAAGGCTTACATCGATGCCCTCGAAGACAGAAAGGCCGACGCCGACTACGTCGAGCGCATCGTCGATATCCGCGTGGACTATCAGCCCGACCGATGCATCTGGACCGTCACCGATCAGGGCAACGGCTTCGACGTCGAAGACATACTCAAGAAACTGGAATCGGACGATCCGGATACCATTCTCGCCAGTGGGCGGGGCATCGCCATCATGCAGGCGTTCGTGAATGAGGTGTCGTGGGACCAGGGCGGGCGCCAGATTCGCCTCGCCATCGACACCAAGACCGGCAGCGAGCGCCGCACCTCAGAACGGGTGAAATACACCGCCACCATCGGCGTGCAGACCGATCAGATCGACTGCTTCGAAGCCATCGCCCGCGACCTGTCCACCACCGGCATCGCCTTCATCAGCACCCAGGCCATCCGCAAGGGCGATACCGCCACCATCACCCTTGACCTGCACCACGAAAACGAACGCCAGGTCGCCGGCACCATCGTCCGCTGCAACGCCATCGCCGATCCTTTCTATGATGTGGCCGTCCATTTCGACACCGCCATCGAACTCGACGATCCTCCCTCCGAAGCGGCATAAGCAGCCACCCCCTCCCTAAATGCCACACCCCACCCGACAACCGGTCACCTGCGCGCGCAAACTTTGGCATTTGTCAAAAAAAGTGACGCAGCCCACCACCTCACCATGGCGCACCAAAGCCCCACCATCGCGCAGCCTTGGTAGGGATACCACTAAGGAATACCGCAAAACACATCAACGCACATCTCCAAAAGCCGGGTGCCGTTCTGCATCCGTCTCGCGGCCCCAGCCGGCGTGCCATGCACTCGTCGGTCGAGAAACATAAAAACTCCCGACCCTTTCTCCTTTTCCTTCTCCTTTTCTTCTCCCACATTCAGGGTGCCACCGCATGTCCCGAAGGGCAAGCGGTGCTGTGTTGGGTATACCCGCACGGCTTGCCGAAGACGGCCAAGCCGCGGCACCCCGACTCTCCCGAACAATACCGCAGCGAGTAGCGACTGTTTTTCCTGTCAAACGTTTTGGGCGAATGTGGTCCGCGTCGAGACTTCATCCTGGTGGGTCCGCTGCGCTTGACCCACCCTACGTGCTAAGCACGGTGGAGCAAGCGACGAAGCAGCGTGGCCTTACTTGCTTACGCGCCCCAACGTCGTATCACTTCCTGGCATTTTGAGACCAGCCATATGAACACACGGGGCATGAGGTAGTACTGCACACCACCAATGCAACCAAACAACACCGATGGTACCGTAATGTAGTAAGTCCTGTCGCTGGGGCGCCATATCTCGCTGGCGATCACCATGTCGACCAGTGCCCACAAAGAAAGGGACACAACGCTCGATGGGAAGTCCACAATTACCAAGACATACCAAAGCTGCGTGACCTCATCGTAGCCGGGCCCCACGTAGTGCTTGAATACTTCCAACGCCACGAGGACAACCAAAACTGAATGAATCAGTAGGGCAACTATGCCGTAAAGCCTGGCGCGATTGCCCGTGCTGTTCATGCCTTGCCCTTCTTAAATAGTGAATCGCACGTAGGGTGGATCAGCGAGTCATCGAGCGTCACCCACCCTGTCCGCGTCGAAACTCCATCCTGGTGCGTCCGCTCCGCTCGACCCACCCTACGTGCTAACGAAGTCCGCGCATGGTGCCAGACAGGTGAGGGTCTACGGTTGTGATGACGATTCCGGCGCAGGCCAGAGTACCGTCTCCCTACGTTCGAACGGCGGCTGCATCACTGCCATATACCAGCCTGAATTAATCTCCGGAAAGCGTTGTTTCATCACCTTCATCAGTTCAGAAAAACCCAGCCACTCTTCGCTGACCTCAAGCCAGGCATCGCTCTCACGCCAGGTCCGGAAGGCAACGCAAATTTCATCGGTCGTGAAGTTGTCGTACTTGTACGTGATGATTTTCGTCACATTCGACCAACTGATCTCCGCCGTGATTTTGTCTCCATGCGTGAGTTGTAGTCCATCATTCGTAAGGCGAATGGTTGGCTTGTCCATGTGAGCTTCATGATCTGTCGTCTAAAGAAACAGTCGGGTGCCACATTGCATCCCTTTAGGGTGCTATGTACTAACTCTGGGAACTGCGTTTGCATGAATATCTCACACAGCACCTGTCCCGTTTACTTTCCCTTCCCCTCACTTTCTTCCCTGATCCTCCTCATCTCCGTCTGCATAGCTAAATCGAAAACGATCAGCCAGTTTGAAAAACTTTTTAGACACGATGAGCAAAATAGAATACAGAATCGCCGGCAATCCGCATACAAGCGAAATTGTTTTAGCCCCAATGAAATAGGAATACCACGTAAACGCAACCATGACGATCAATATTATCGTTCCCTGAATGTGCCTATTCTTGAGCCGCATAGTCCGTAGGTCCGGCCCTGGCCGGACGGTTGTGTTGGCCCTTTGGTCACGACGAATCGTCCGGGCAGGCTCGGACCTACTTGCTTGGGCTACCGGCCACGGAACGCTCGGATAGAAGAATGAGCCGCACGATCCAATGCAACACACGTGAACGCAACGGAACTTTCATAGAAGGGTGGACCCACCAAGCTCTCCCTCGCCACGCGGGCCTGGTGGGTCCGCTCCTTCGTCGCTTGACCCACCCTACACGCTGGGATTACATCTCGACGTGCCCGTCAGGAATGTCACTGATGGGGCCATCGCTCTTTGGAACACCCCAACCATTTGCTGCCATAGTATCGAGGAACTCTTGCGGCAATCGTATGTGGTATCGCTGCACGTAGTGGATTAGCGACCTAGGCCACACCCATTCGCCATCTGATAACAGGAGCACCTCCCCGAGACACTCGGGCGGATCAACCAACACGTCGTGCTCGATAACCATTACCGCACCGGCTTCGTTCCCAGTCTGAAGGTACTTGAGTATCCTTGACTCGCTGCTATGTGGGGACGCCTGCATCAATGACACCAACTCAGCCTTGCGGACCGAATCCTGCATCTCGAAGTAGAAGCCTACCTTCTTCATGATCATTGACTCCCATGGGGTAAGGAGGCGCCATTGCGTCCCCTTTGGCGCTGTAAGAACACCATTCGGATGCACAGTAATCGTATTCGTCGGCGCGCGAACAGTGACCCCAAGCTTGTTCGCCAGGTTCTGTGCCGAGTGCCACATTGCATCCCTATTAGGGTGCTATGTGCTAACTCTGGGAACGGTGTTTGCATGAGTATCTCACACAGCACCGCGGACGGATGCTGTGTGGCACCCCACATCGCCTTGATGCCTGTCTTGTATTGCCGGGTGCCAACGGCTTGACCGTCCTCGGCAAGCCGTGCTGCTGGTTCGAGTGAAGCATCGCTTGTCCGCCTGCGGCGGATCATGCGGTGGCACCCCGACGGATCAAGCCGACACCCTCGCTCACTTACGGGCGAGGCGCACTGCTCACTCTTGTTCGCCCAGCCAGCGTTCCGCATCGATCGCGGCCTTGCAACCCATGCCTGCTGCCGTGATGGCTTGGCGGTAGACGGCGTCGGCGACGTCGCCGGCGGCGAAGACGCCTTCGATGTTGGTGTAGCTGGTGCCGCCGTCGGGGAGTTTGAGGTAACCCTTGTCATCGAACTCCAGGCCGGTGTCTTTGAGGAATTTGGTCGCGGGGGTGTGGCCGATGGCGACGAACACGCCGCGGGCTTCCTGTTCGGTTTCTTCGCCGGTCTGAGTGTCTTTGAGTTTCACGCCGGTCACGTGATCATCGCCGAGCACATCGACGACGGTTTTGTTCCAAAGCACTTCGCACTTGGGGTTGCCGAGCACGCGTTCCTGCATGGCCTGGCTGGCGCGCAGTTGGTCACGGCGATGGACGATGAGCACTTTCGAAGCGAACTTGGAAAGGTACATCGCTTCTTCCATGGCGGTGTCGCCGCCGCCCACGACGATGAGCGGTTGATCGCGGAAGGCCGGCAGCGCGCCATCGCATACGGCACAGGCGCTCACGCCCCCGCCATTCTTGGCCAATCGCATTTCGTTATCCAGCCCGAGCCAGTTGGCCACCGCGCCGGTCGCGATGATGACCGACTTGGCCTTCACCGTATCGCCCTTGCTGGTGGTCAGCGTGAAGGGACGCGATGAAAAATCACACGTTTCAATATCCTGCTGCATGATGCGCGTGTCGAAACGCTGGGCCTGCTTTTTGAAGCCCTCCATCATATTCGGGCCGGTCACGCCATCGGGGAAGCCTGGGTAGTTTTCCACTTCCGTGGTGAGCATGAGTTGACCACCGGGAAGGATGAGAGCCGGGTCTTGCTTGGGGACGCCTTCGTAGACGACCGGGTCCAGGTCGGCGCGGGCGGCGTAGATGGCGGCGGTCCAACCTGCTGGGCCGGAGCCGATGATGACGATGTTTTCAACTTCTTTTGCCGTATCGCTCATGGGGGTAACCTCGCTAAGGAGGGCATCATAGCAGTGCTCAAAGGTTCTGTCTTACCCCCTCTCCCTCCAAGGGAGAGGGCTGGGGCCGAGTCCGTCGTAGCTTCCGAGCGTAGACGGATGAGGGTGGTGTGCCAGATACGTCGCGCCCTCCATACGGACAGCGCAAACCAGCGTTCAACCCCCTCACCTAACCTCTCCCCCACTCGGGGGAGAGGAACCATACGTTCGGTATACCGCCATAGACGCTACAATGGGGTAATTGGTTACAGGTAAGGAATCGCGATGAGTCAGTTTCAGTCGTCGGGTTATGAAGTGGAGCGCACCACGGGCACGTGTGCGATTACGGGTAAGACGCTTGAGCCGCATGAAGTGTACATGGCCACGCTGGTCGAGGAAGGCGATGACCTGAAGCGCATCGACATTGCCATGGATGCGTGGGACGAAGGCAAACGCCCGGAGCATCTGTTCAGTTACTGGCGGGCGGTGGTGCCCGAGCCAACCGAAAAGAAGAAGCTGTTCGTCGATGACGAAGTGCTGATGAACCTGTTGCGTCGCCTGGAAGATGCCACGCAACCGCAGCGCGTGGGCTTTCGTTTTGTGCTGGCGTTGATTCTCATGCGGAAGAAACTGCTGCGCTACGATCGCACCGAGCGTCGGTTGGTGAACAACCCTGCCGGCGAAGACGTCGAACAACAATGGTGGTGCATGACCCCGAAGCTCGATCTTGCCAAAGGCCCCATGGGCAAGTGGCACGATGATGAGACGATCGAAGTACTCGACCCGCAGTTGGATGAACAACAGACACGTAACGTGACCGAACAGTTGGGCGAAATCCTTCATGCTGAGCTTTGAACCACCAAGGCACCAAGGCGGAATCAGATTGAGTTTGCTGTCATTGAAACGTGATCAATCAGGCCACATGCGAGCATCTCGCTTTGCCCGCGCGCGAAATGCCTTGGCTTGGTGCCTTGGTGGTTTACTCTTTCTCGCCACGCTCACCGGCTGCCCCGTCACCCAACCGCCCAAACCGGTTGCGCTTGGTCCGGGCATGCCGTTGGAGCAACTGCTGGATCGGCATAATCAGCGCGCGGCGGCTGTGGATCGACTGTGGTCGCGCGTCGTCGTGGAAATGCACTGGGTTGATGAACAAGGCAAAAAGCGATTCGAGCAAGGTAACGACAGCAAGCTCATCATTCGCAAGCCGGGCGAGTTGGCTTTGGCCATCGGCGGGTTCGATGAAATCGTACTTTGGGCCGGCTGCGATGCGACGCGTTACTGGTTGATGTATCTGCGTCCGCCGGAGGGCGAACCGCGCACGGCGTACGTCGGCAAGCGTGGCCGGGCGAACGCGAAGCTGCGCTTTGGCGACCTGCCCGTTACCCCGGATCTGCTGCTGCCCCTGCTCGGTTTGGAACCAATTCGCAACATCGATGCCGACGGCACAACTATCGAACATGACAAACAGCAAACGATCATCACCCTGCCGGCTGAAAAACGCCTGGCCGGTCATCGCTTGCGTTATGTGTTTGATCGTCGCAACGCGCAACCGAGCCGAACCGAACTGCTCAACGCGGATGGCGTGGTCGTGCTTCACACAAGACTGTGGGATTGGAAGCCGCGGCAGACCCAAGGCATCGATCGCAGCGGTTGGCCCTACGTTCCCACGCGCATCGCGTTCACCGTGCCTGCCGATCAGTCGCGCGTGAAGCTGTCGCTGACCGACCTCACCGACGGCGTGCGCTACAACAAAATCAAAGATGTGCAGTTCGACTTCGAACGCCTGGTGAAGATTCAGAAAGTCACGCGCCTTGTCCGCGTGGATGAAATGCAATGACCGCTCCCTGTCGCACCATCCTCATCGCCCTGCTGCTTGCAAACCTCACGTTCGCGCAAGACAGCGATCAGCCCACCATGCCGACCGCCGAAGCAACACCCGAACCCACGAAGTGGATGTTGGCCGACGGATCGGAGCATCTGTTCTGGGTGGCCACGGATGTGGCAGAGGGCAAGTTCCGTCTGACGTTCCGTCTGCCACAGACCGACAGCAACACGCTGTGGCAGGCGCTCGAGTCGGCCGGTCAACCCGTGGCCCTGGCGGCACATGGACGCGATGCACACCTGGTCTATCACGATGGCACGGCCCAGGCGATTCGGTTTGGCCGTCCTGCCGACGGGCGCGGCTCGGCTTTTTCACCTCGTCAATTACCACCGTTACCCAACGACGTGGCGCTGGTCGATCTGGCGGCTGGTCGCGGCGGACCGGTAGCGCTGGTTCGATACGGCCAGGCAGAACATGATCGCCCTGCCGGCGCGCTTGCCGTGCTGGCGCATCAGCCCACGGGATGGCAACAAACGTTGATGCCCGATGATCTGGCCACGATCACGCATGCCCAGTTGGTGATGGTTCATCCAGGACAAAATGAATGGGCGGTGATCACCTATTCACCCGGCGCCACCGACAATGCGGGCTTCGATGTGTGGCGACAACAGGATGATGCCTGGCAACGTCAGTCGTACAACCAGTCGCTGCCGACCGGTGTTCAGGCGGTGGGGGTTCAAGGCCACATCACTCTGGTTCAACCCGATCGAAATCATTCGCTACGCGCAACCATGCTGCGTGGTGATCGCCTGATCGAACTGGGTGACATTGAAATCCCCGATAAACCATTGCGGTGGATCGCCACGGCGAAAGGTTCCGCCCTGGTGGTGGTTTCGATGGATGCAGAGGGCAACCTGCATTGGGCTGTGCGCGATCCGAGCGCATCACCGGAGCAACCTGCCACCAGCGTGTCGCTAAACATCACCCCGCCGCCCAACAACACCGACCAAAGCGCCATGACATTGGTGTTTGCCTTGATCGCCATGGTGTTGATTCTGTTCACCACGTGGCTGCGCGGGCCGGGTGGTCATCATGTGGAACTGCCCAAATCGCAGCAGATCGCCAGGCTTTCCCCGCGCGTGATCGCCGGCCTGATCGACCTGGCACCCGGAGCCGTGGTCGCCATGTTCGCGTTCAGTATCTCAGGCCCGGTCGAACTGTTCTTCCGCTATTGGCCCGGGGCCTCATCCGGCACACTGTCGCAACTGTTGCCGTGGGCAGTGGCGATGGCGATCTACCTTACGCACACAGTGATCAGCGAAATGCTCACCGGCCGCACCCTCGGTAAGCGGCTGATGAAATGCCGCGTCGTCACCGCGACCGGCAACCCACCCAACGTCTGGCAGGTGATTGTGCGCAATGCGATCAAACTGCTGGAACTGATCGCCTACCCCATGTTCATATTCGTACTGCTCAGCCCGCACAAACAACGGCTCGGCGATGTGGTGGCAATGACCGTGGTGGTAAACGATGCCTCTGAAGATGAAGCGGAAAAGCCTAATGAAGAATGACCAATGTCTCATGCGTTGGCATCCGGTCATCAGGCATTGGTCATTCGACCTTAAACATTCCGTCCCGCGCTTTCAGTCTTCAGCCGAATCCCCAGCCACTTCATCCAGATACTTCTGGAAGTCGCCAATCTTATAGCTGACAAAGCAGAACGCATGATGCAAGGCCAACCATTCCATATCCGTTTCATCGCCTTCAGCGTCTTTACGTAGCTCATTCAATTTGGCAAGCAGCGTTTCAGCTTTCATGGCAGTTCCTGTGTGGCAGTTCCGGGTGAATTGCCGCCAATTTTAGCGCCAACCGCTCTGCCCAGCCACCTCGGTTATCACCCCTTGCCGATGGGGGCGATGGTCCGTACCATGGTTCATTCGACATTCGACGGGGCGTAGCGCAGCTTGGTTAGCGCGCCTGACTGGGGGTCAGGAGGTCGGAGGTTCAAATCCTCTCGCCCCGACTTTTTTCTTCGGCAAGCCCTTTGGCAAGCATGTCAAAGGGCTTTCTGATTGTGGGGACAAGGGTTACGCCGTCGAGGGAAAAGTTCAAACAGACCGTTTGCAGGATTTGGCGTTTTGCTCGGGCATCAGCGTTAAGCCATTTGGTTTTCAGTGTTTGTGAG
>JANQFT010000405.1 GCA_028277685.1 Phycisphaeraceae bacterium | reverse complement strand
CATCAACGACAACGCCAGCGTCTGGTGGCATGAGCGTTTGGCCGCTACCCCTGGCGGCACGCTGGAGATCAACCTCAACGGCGGCGATTTCCAGATTGGTGATCTGTCTAACAGCGGTTACCTGAACGTGGACTGGCTGAACACTTACACCGGAGGTGACCTGACGGTGGTGGGCGACACCATCTTCGGCGGCGGGCGCATCGATGGCAAACTGCCTGATCTCGCGGCAGGTATGAATGTGCATTGCTCATTGATGAGCGTGAACGACCTTCCGAACCTGATCGGCGGTACGCTGCATGTCGATGAAATCCTCGTTGACAACACCGGTTCCGGCCAATGGACCTACCAGGCTTCGGGCACGAATCCCGATTTTACCTTCAACCGCATCAAGATCGACGCCAGCGGCACGCTGATCATCAATGATGATTACCACATCGATGCTTCGGCCGGCGGCAACCTGATCTGGGACAGCGGCACCATTGAAACGCATGGTGTTACCACCATGACCAAGATTTCGCATTCATCGGGCAGTCACACCAACGCGTACATCATCGACATGGGCCAGCATTTGCATCTGGCATCTGGGGCTTCGGCTGACTTCCGCGATGCCACCACCGCACTGCTGGGCGATGCATTCGGCTCGCTCGATCCGGGTGCCAACTTCACCATCGACGCCGGTGCGACGTGCATCACAGGGGTCACGGAAGTGCTGCATGGTTCGAGCATGCGTATCGCTGGTGGGGGATCATGGACCAGCCTTGGTGCGGTGCGCGTGGTGGGCGGTGAGTTCAACGCGTCACGCGTCACCCTGCGCAGCAGCACCTGGACCAGTCAGGCCACCGTTACGGTGGGGGATGGCATCGGTGAAGGCTATATCGAACTGGAAGCCGGCGGCATCTGGTACTGTGAGCAGGGCTTTGAAGTCTACCGAGGATCTGGCTTCGAAGGCGGTGTGCACGTCACCGGCGGCACGCTCTACTACGGCACCATTGACAACCCGCTCGCCTTCCAGTTCGATTGGCTGGAAGAATTCACCGCTGGTCGCGTGATTACTTACGGCACCACCGAAGGGCCGGTCACGGTGGGCTTCGGCGTCACCTTCGGCGGGGCGCACTTCACCGGTACCGTCACCAACGGTGGTGTGTTCACCCCGGGACATTCTCCCGCGCAATCTCTCATCGAAGGGGATTACATTCATCAGCAAGGCGCTGCGATCGAGATGGAAATCTACGGTCCTGCCGGCGACACCAGTTCATACGACCATCTCACCATTGATGGCAATGTCACCATCCAAGGCGGTTACCTCGACATTCTGCTGGGCAACCACCGTGCGAGCGTCGGTGAAACCTGGGATCTGTTCGACTGGAACTGGTCAGCAGGCGATGGGCAGTTTGCGGGCATCCGTTTTCTGGATCGTGGCGATGGTTATGCCGGGGTGCTGAACTACAACACGGGTGAGTTCACCATCACGGAAGTACCCGAGCCGGCGTCCGTATTGATTCTGATGATGGGCGCAGTGGCGCTGCGTCGTCGTCGCGCAGTCGGCTGAATCAAGGCGGGAATCATTCCCACTCAATCGTGGCCGGTGGTTTACTGGAGATGTCGTAAACCACCCGGTTGATGCCGCGCACTTCGTTGATGATGCGGTTGCTGATGATGGCCAGCACATCAAACGGTATGCGTGCCCAGTCGGCGGTCATGAAGTCCTGCGTTTCCACCGCGCGGATGGCGACGACCTGTTCATGCGTGCGGCCGTCGCCCATCACGCCCACGGCCTTCACCGGCAGCAGCACGGCGAACACCTGGCTGGTGCGGCGGTACAGATTGTTCGCCACAATTTCTTCCAGCAGAACTTCATCGGCATCGCGCAGCAGGTCGAGTTGATCTCGCGTCACTTCACCCAGCACCCGCACCGCCAGCCCAGGACCGGGGAAAGGATGCCGCCACACCAGATGTTCCGGCAGCCCCAACACTTCACCGAGCTTTCGGACTTCGTCTTTGAACAGGTCGCGCAGCGGTTCGATCAACTCAAAGCCCAACTCTTCCGGCAAGCCGCCGACGTTGTGGTGCAGTTTGATGTTTGCCGCAGCGCCACTGTGGCCGTGCCCGGATTCAATCACATCCGGATACAACGTGCCTTGGGCCAGATACCTCGCATTGGGAATGTCCTGGCTGGCACTTTTGAACACCTCGATGAACCGATGGCCGATGCGCTTGCGTTTGTCCTGCGGATCGGTCACGCCCGCCAAGTCAGAGAGAAAACGTTCTTCCGCATCGACCACGCGAAGGTCCAGGTCGAAGTGATCGCGGAACGTTGACTCCACCAGCTTCCGCTCATTCTTTCGCAGCAACCCGTTGTCGACGAAGATGCAGGTCAGCTTATCACCGATGGCCTTGCTGAGCAGGGCAGCCACGACGGATGAATCCACCCCGCCGCTCAAGCCGCAGATCACGCGATCATCACCAACCTGATCGCGAATCTTCTCGATCTGTAACTGCATGAAGTCGGCCATGCGCCACGTGTTCCTGCAACCGCAGATTTCGTACAGGAAGTTGTGCAGGATGTTGATGCCGTGCGGCGTGTGTGTCACTTCCGGGTGGAACTGCACGCCGTAGAACGGCCGGTCTTTGTGCCGCACGGCAGCAAAGGGGCACGTGGGCGTGGTCGCAAGGGGGACCAGTTGATCGCTCAGGTCCGCGACCTGATCGCCATGGCTCATCCAGACGGTTGTGTGTTGCGGCACATCGGCCAGCAAACCGCTTGTATCATTTACCGCCAACTGTGCACGGCCGTATTCTCTTGCCCCCGCAGGTTTGATCTCACAGTCCAACAACTGGCAGGCGATCTGCATGCCGTAACAGATGCCCAATACCGGTACGCCGGGAAGCTTGTCGAATAGTGCAGGATCGCACTTCGGGGCGCCATCCTCATAAACACTGGACGGCCCTCCGGAAAGGATCACGCCTTTCGGATTCATTGCGACCAATTCATCCGCATCGATATCCGGGGCAACCAGCAGGCTGAATGCACCCGCTTCACGCACACGTCGGGCGATCAGTTGGGCATACTGTGAACCGAAGTCCAGTACGGGGATGACTTCATCATGTGGAAGGCTTGTCATGGGCCGAATCCCAAAACGAAGATCGTAATCGTTCGCAGGCCAAGTCTCAACGGCGAGGAAGCTGCGCTTCCCTATGCAGCATACGGTGTCTAAGATAATCACCATGCGGAGCCGAATTGCATCCCGATACTCTGTGGTGATGCTCAGCCTCATGATGTCACTTGTCTGCGGCTGCAGCACATCGATGAAGACCGAAGGCTTCGACTCACCTGATCCAGGCGCGAAACTGCGTGCCATCCTCGACGCAGGCGGCACCAAAGATGTGTCTGCGATTCCCGCGCTGGTCGAGCAACTCGCCAGCGACGACCCGGCCGTGCGACTGTGCAGCATCATTGCCTTGGATCGCATCACCGGCACACGACTCGGTTATTCGCCTTATGCCCCCGACGCACAGCGACGTGCTGCGGTTAATCAGTGGGCACGCGCCGTGCGTGAGGGCCGATTCAACCAGATTGCACTGGAGGACCGTTCGTGAGCGAGTCCTTTGAGGTGGAGTTGCGCATCCTCAGTCGCCCCGAACACCTTTGTGTGGTGCGTCAAGCACTCTCGGCCGCACTGAACAGGTATGGCTTTGACGATGGCACATGCGCCCAGATCGCGCTTGCATTGGATGAGGCATTGGCTAACGTGATTCGTCACGGCTACCAGGGACGTGATGATCAGCCCATCTGGGTGAAGTTCGGTCGCGCAGATACCGCACAACAGAAGGGCGTGCACATTGTGGTGGAAGATTTGGCCGAGCAGGTTCCACCGGAGAAGATTGCCGGTCGCGATCTGGAAGACATCCGCCCGGGCGGCCTCGGCGTGCACATCATGAAACAGGTGATGGACGATGTGCAGTTCACCCCGCGCCCCGAAGGTGGCATGCGGTTGGAGATGAAGCGGTCCCAATCTTAACTTGCACCAACACACTGGAAGCAGCCAGACATGAGTGATAACAACCCCATCGTGAATACCGAAGCCCTGTCCGACGGCACCATGCTTACGCTTCAGGGCGAGATCGATCTCAGCCAATCACCCACCGTTCGCGCCAGCCTGTTGGAGATGGCTCAGGCGAAGCCGCAACGTCTCATTGTGGACCTCACTGCGGTTTCGTACATGGATAGTTCCGGCGTCGCTACACTGGTCGAAGCCCTGCAGCAACAGCGCAAGAACAAGGGCCAAATGATTCTGTGCGGCCTGCAACCCAAAGTACGCAGCATCTTCGAGATTGCCCGGCTCGATCTGGTATTCACCATTGTCGATAACGCCGAAGCCGCGAAGTCTGCTTGAATCTGTGTGACTGCATCGTTCGTTTCTCACCAAGGAGCGCTCCATGGCTGATGATTCCCAGACGCCGCGCACGCCGCTCTATCGTTCGGCCATCTCTGGCATCGGTGCCAGTTTCCTGGGCGTGTTTGAATACATCGGTGGGCTGGCGAACCTGCAACGTGATGTGGTGCGATGGCTGTGGCGATCGATCGTGTTGCGTCAGGTCCGGTTTGGTCGTGGCGCTTTGTACAGCCAGATCATCCGTGTGGGGGTACGTTCCACCGGCATCATTGCGCTGGTCAGTACCTGCATTGGTTTGATTCTGGTGATGCAGATGGCGCCGCCGCTACGCGACTTCGGCCAAACCGACAAGGTGGCCAACGTGAACGCCGTCGCCGTGCTGCGTGAACTCGGCCCGCTGATCTCCGCGATCGTACTCACCGGTTTCGCCGGTGCCGCCATCGCCGCCGAGCTGGGCACGATGGTGGTGGGTGAAGAGATTGAAGCCCTCGAATCGATGGCGCTGAATCCGGTGCGCTTTCTTGTGGTACCGCGCGTGCTGGCCACGGCGATTGGTCTGGTCGTG
>JANQFT010000387.1 GCA_028277685.1 Phycisphaeraceae bacterium | reverse complement strand
CGGATCGTCTATAGTGGGCCGTGGGATTTCTGTGGGTGTGGGGTTCCAGAGAGAGAATCAGGAAGTCGGGACGAGGGTACTGCGCTCAACCACCGTGGTTGAACGAGAAGTATCTGTGTCTGCTGGGCTGCGCCTGTTGGTTGGGCCAATCTCTGCGGGCGATTCACAAGGAGTTGGAGGATGAGTGCCACCACCGTTTCGATTGATGGATTTGACCGCACCGCCCGAACGTCACGCACGCGCGCTCTGGGAATGGTCATCGCGCTTGCTGTCGCGGCCTTCGCGATAGCCGCGACGGCGCAGGCCGCCACGGTGGTCGATATCGAACCGTACGAGGGTCCGCGGGTCGGCCGGCCCCCAGGGTGGATTCTTCAAGGACCAAGATGGGTAAGCAATTTCGATATCACCAACAGCGGTCGAGGTAGTGTGTTTGGGCACTTCGTAGCTACCGGCTGCTTTCGCCCTGGCGGCTGTCCCTCTTCGGTGACCGGCATTTCGGCGAACGCCAGGAGCGTCTTGCCCGGCGAGATCGTGCGTGCGACCGACACCTTCGGCGGGGCGGTGATCGATGGGACTCCGAGCCTGTTTGGCTTTTCTGGCGCGGGCGTGACCGGCTGGTACGAGGCATCGTGGGAAGTCAGAGCAGGTATTGGGTACGTGATTTTCCACGATGGCGCCTTTGACACCACGGCCGCGCCCATCACCGTGATCCCCGAACCGACCACTGGCCTATTGCTGGGCGCCGCATTGGCTGCGGGCGTATTCGCCCGACGAGGGCAACGCAGAACATGAACCCCGGCGGGTGCCTGTGGCAAAAGCTCGGCGTGCCACAGCATGGTGGACCTTGCAGCGTCCAAAGTACCAATAGTGCATGACTATCCGCCTTAACGACCAACCCAACGTCCACCATCACGAAGGAACTTTGATGATGAACCGCCCCGCAGAATCGACCGTTGGATTTGACCGCACCGCCCGCCCGTCGCGCACGCGAGCCCTGGGCTTGGCGGGGGCAGGCGCCGCCGCAACCGTCGCCGTCGCGATGACCGCCGAGACCCAAGCTGCCATCGTCGCCAGTGGCGTGCAGAACATCACCGTCAACGAGTCCAGCCCGTTCGAGTTGGACATCGACAACGATACAAACGCTGAATTTGACTTCACCGCCAGTGGGTCTGGGAAGGGCGCGGGTGCGGACGTGAATCCCGACAAGTCGGGCGCAGCTTTCCTCGTCGATTCGAGTGGAGACTACCCGGCCCAGTTGACCGCGGGAGAACTGATCGGCGGCACCGGCGATTTCGAAGATTTCCAGACCCAGATCACAACGCCCGACGGCACCCCCCCATGGGATCCCGCAGGCGACACCGGCTTCATGGGCATCAAGTTCGACCTCACTGGCAACACCCACTTCGGCTGGATCGAGATCACCTCGATCTCCGGCACCGAGATCGTCATCAACCAGTGGGCCTACGAAGACCAGCCAAACGTCGGCATCGAAGCAGGTGTCATCCCCGAACCCACCACCGGCCTATTGCTGGGTACCGTGCTGACCGTCGGCGCCCTGACCCGTGGAAAGCGACGACAATCTCGCGCTTGATGGATCGAAATGGGGCGGCGCTGTGTCGTTCCACGAGTGCTCCTTGTTCTAACCCAACCGAAGCTTCGCCTTGAAGTCGATATCCACACGAAGGAGAAACCTGATGAATCGTATCGCCATCGTCACCTTGACCATCGTCGCCATGGCCATGTGTGTGCCAACCGCCAACGCCACGCTGTACAACGTCGACTTCAACGACGCCGACGGCCCTCACTGGACGGGTGTTGTGGACACGGTTGCCAACACGCTGACGATCAACACCTGGGTCGAGAACTCCGTCTCCGGCGGCACAAACTTGTGGACGCCCTCGGCGACGCAATTGGCCGGCGGCTGGGTGTGGACCGCGCTCAACAGCGGCGGCGTCCACGATGTGCCCGACACCTGGGACGGAACGATGGGGCCCACTTGGGGCTTTCTGCCCTCTGAGGCCGACAACACGCTGATCAGTTGGAACGAAGGCACGTATACGGACAATCGCTTCGGCATCGGCTTCGGTGCCCGTCGATTCTTAGGCTCCGACCAATTCAGCCATCCCGACGACCAGACACTGTATGTGCCCCGCAACACAACCAGCACCGACTTCGCCGAAGGCGTGGTGACTGTGACCGTCATCCCCGAGCCGGCAACCGCGCTCATGCTGGGCGCGGCGCTGACGGTCGGCAGGCTGGCCCGACGCCGGCGACAGCGCGGGTAATTCAGGAGGTCCGGGCCTGCCCGGACGATTGGTGTTGGTCTAAGAACGCATGCAGATGTCCGGGCAGGCCCGGACCTACGAGCTGCGCGTCACCCGTTATGCGCGGTGGCCGAATCGTGCGACAATCCTCCTATGTCCGAATCGCTGGAAGACAGGTACCGCCGCATCCCGTATGCCGAGTTCGTGCATCGCCAGACCCACCCGGCGAACGTGGGGGCGCTGGCGCGATTGTTCGGCCTGCGCTGCGTCGAACCTCAACGGGCGCGCATCCTCGAACTGGCGACCGGGCGGGGGACGAACCTGAACTGGATCGCCGGCACGCTGCCCGACACCGACTGCCTTGGCGTGGACCTGGTGCAAGAGGGGATCGTCGCTGCACGCCAACAAGCCGAGCGCGAAGGCCTGGCCAACGTGACCTTCGACCACGGCGACCTGCTGGCGATGGACTTCGGCGATCGGCGGTTTGATTACATCATCGCGCACGGATTCATGGCGTGGACCCCCGAACCGGTGCAGCAGCGGATTCTGGAAGTCTGCCGCGACCACCTGGCCGAGGGCGGCGTGGGGCTGATCAGTTACAACGCGATGCCCGGGTCGTCGACGCGCGATGCACTGCGTCGGCTGTTCCTGCTGGAACTCGGTCAGGGCGCGGGCGATGCGTCGGCGGACGAGCAGCTCGGCGCGATGGACCGGGTGATGCGGGTGTTGGAGCAGACATTGCCTTCGATTGCCGAGTTACCCCACGCGGCAGACTTGCGTGTGAACCTTGAAGGGCTGCGGGCCAAGCCGCCGCAGGTGCTGCTGCACGACGAGGCGGGCGTGGTGAGCGAGCCGTTGTACCTGTTGCAGTTCACGCAATGGGCGGCGGAGACCGGGCTGGCGTACGTGGTCGATACGGACCTGCGGTTGGACTGGATGGCGGGCTTCCCCCAACCGTTGCGACAGGCGATCGTTGACCAGGGGATGTCGCGGCTCAAGGCGTTGCAATACGCCGACTACCTTCGCAACACCATGTTCCGCAGCTCACTGGTGTGCCGGGCCGAGGATGCAAAGGGGTTATTGGCGATGCCCGACGAACGTGCGTTGTGCGAACTGCACGTGCGTTCATTGCTGCGGCCGCAGGACCCGTTGGCGGTGGATGGCGATTGGCCCGAGCGGTTTGCGATGACCGGCCCATCACTGGTGCCGGGCGAAAAGTCGGATGCGGTGATCGAGGTGAGTGACCCACTGATCAAGGCGCTACTGCACGAGTTGGCATCAACAACCGGCGCGTCAGCCCCCTTCGCCGATGTATTCGACAGAGCGTTAGCCAGACGCGGCGGCGAACCGACCGATGACGACCTGCCCCGCACCGCCCGCTTCACCCTCGAAGCCGTCTGCCGGGGTCGAATGCAACTCACCCTCAGCCCGGCACCGCCCCTGACGTAAGACGACCAAGGCAAACCTGCCGCCGATGTTGACGCTGAGGGGTATCTAATTCTTCAGAGATCTGATCGTGTGGCGGAGGAGTTACCCGATTCTAACGCTGAGGCAGACCACCCCAATAACAGTGCGGGTGACTTACCCCGTGGTAAATTCAATCTCGCGACATTAGATCGTCAGGTTAACGTCAATGCCCGTCAATCATAGGAGAAAGTCGCTTCGCCTGAGTAGCTTCGACAGATCATGACTGATGTTTTGGCCCAATCCAGACTTTCATGATGGCATTGTCACATCTTACAAAAACCCCCTCGGCAATGAACCGAAGGGGGAAGTAGCGGGGGTGCAAATCGACGCCAGTCAAGCCATTATGAATGATGTAGTGGCAATTAGACCGACGAGCCGAAGCAAACACGGTTGAGAGTAATTCCTTTGAATTGCCTCCAAAGATAACGGCGTGTCTCAAACGACTCGCAGTGTGTGCTTGCTCTGCATTTCCGCGGCTGGTACCTTACTGGCCAAGCGAGTCAGGGGTTACTACATCGATGTGGTTGGGCTCGTGTTTTGGGTAAGGGCAAGGGGCGTCGTGGCAATTTGCAGATCAGTTTGGGGCTGGCGTACATCTGATTACCACCAGTTGGTGTGTGGTCACTATTTCTACGCTCACCTATCTACACCACCCATCACAGTGAAAAGAAATACGTGTCATGCACGTATTACGCTTGTATTTCAAGTCGAGCGCTATGTCTGCGCTCAGACAGGAGCAATCTGATGAAATTGACGTGCAATTCCTGGGCAGTTTGGGTGATCGTGACCTTGTTCGTGATCGGAGGCAGCATTGGTGGTGCCGGAGTCAGAGCAGACGACAGCGTTACCCCCAATGAGAACGCTATCCCGGTGGAATCAGATGCTTCGCCAGAAACCTTCAGCTCAGAATCGCAGGCCGTGGAGCTTGCGCTCGATGCTCCGAAGGAAGAGAAGGCCATCGAGCTTGAGGCGGCTGGCATGGCCACGATGAGTATGAGTACAGGTGGCAGCGGTGATGGTTCAGGGAATGCATCCGGGCAAGTCTCGCCTGGGGCATCGTTGCAGAACTACCAGACCGACCTGTTCACCGGTCGATTCGGTTACACCGTGCCGATCGCTGTGGCACCGGGGCGGCAAGGCTCCGAACCCAAGATCGCGCTGACATACAGCTCTGCTGCAGGCAACACCTGGTGTGGGATGGGCTGGAATCTTGACATGGGTTTCATCCAGAGGGAAACACGTCATGGTGTTCCCATTGCGTGGAACGAAACCACTGGCCAACCGGAAGAAGCCTACGACGATACTAAATCGTTCTCAGCAGTTTTTGCCGGTGTTCAAGCCGAATTAGTGTCAATCGGTAATGATGAATATCGCGCCAAGGTCGACCAGGCACTGATGACATTTAAGTTGCATCGCACAGGTACAGATAACTACTGGGAAGTCACCGACAAGAATGGCAACAAGTACTACTTCGGTGAGGAAGCCGCCGACCGCATGGAAAACGATCGCTTCCCCGCACCTGGCGGGGGTGAGAGTGGCCACTATCGCACGTTCCGGTGGTCGCTGAATCGTATCCGCGACATCAACGGCAACGAAACGCACCTCACCTACGTCACGCACGACAATCAGCTCTACCTGAGCGAAGTTGCTTACAACGCCAACGTTAACACGCCGACCATCGACGCAACGCACAAGGTGGAATTTATTCTGGAGGCGGTGGACCGCGAAGACGTATCCATCAATTACCAACCGGGCTACCGTGTCGAGCAGAAGAAACGGTTGTCCGAAATCATCGTCAAGATCGAGCCGGATGCGCAGACGACAATCAACGTGCGACGGTATGTACTGGGGTATACATACTCGACCGCCACTGGGCGATCACTGCTGAACACCATGACGCAATATGGTGCGGACGATGTAACAGCCCTTCCTCCACTGACATTTGCGTACCAGGATAAACCGTTTGAGTTTGAGAATGCAATTGACTGGGGACCAGTTGATGGTCAGGCAGGCGGCAACGGGTGGTATTATCCAACCAGCACGTACCAAGGCACGATTCAGTGTGACCTTATTGATATCAATGGCGATGGGCTTCCTGATAGGGTTATGCGGAAGTTTGCGTCACCATATGACCGGTTTAAAGTCCAACTGAATACCGGCACAGGGTTTTCCACTGCCCTTATCGACTGGGCCCCACTCGATAGCCAACACACAGGCTGGTCGTGGAATAGCCTGAATGCAAGCAACAGCAACGGCCAATACGTCAAGATGCTCGATATCAACGGTGATGGCCTTGTCGACCGCGTCTTGCGAAAATACAACACGCCGCACGACGTACACAAGGTGCAACTCAATAACGGCAATGGCTTTGACCTGCTGCAAGATTGGGGCCCCGTCGATGGTCAGGCAGGCGGTAACGGTTGGTACTATCCGACGAGTACATACCAAAGCACGATTCAGTGCGACCTAGTGGATATCAACGGTGATGGATTACCTGATCGGGTCATGCGGAAATTCGCATCACCGTATGACCGGTTTAAAATCCAACTGAATACCGGCACAGGGTTTTCTACAGCCCTTATCGACTGGGCTCCTCTCGATAGCCAACACACAGGCTGGTCATGGAACAGCTTGAGCGCAAGCAATAGCAATGGCGATTATGTCAAACTCCTAGACATTAATGGCGATGGTCTAGTCGACCGTGTGTTGCGAAAGTACGACGCACCACACACTATTCACAAAGTTCAACTGAACAACGGAGCAGGCTTCGAGCCACTCGAAGACTGGGGCCCTGTTGATGGGCAGGCAGGCGGTAACGGCTGGCACTATCCCACGAGTACATATCAAAGCAGTGTCCAATGCGATCTCATTGACATCAACGGCGATGGTTTGCCGGATCGTGTAATGCGAAAGTTCGCTTCGCCCTATGATCGCTTCAAGGTCCAATTGAATACCGGTACAGGTTTTTCCGGGAACCTTGTCGACTGGGCACCATTGGATAGCCAGCACACAGGCTGGTCGTGGAATAGCCTGAATGCAAATGACGGATACGGCCACTACGTCAAGATGCTCGACATTAATGGCGATGGCCTCGTAGACCGTGTCTTGCGGAAAGTCAGCACACCATACGATAACTTCCGTGTACAGTTGAACAGTGGCAGTGCCCCTGACCTGCTGACAGAGATTGACAACGGCATCGGCGGCAAGGTGGAGGTGGCTTACAAGCCTTCCACTCAGTACGACAACACCGATGACAACGGTGTCGGTCGTCTCGGTCACCCGGTGTATACGGTTCACACCATTACCGTCGATGACGGGCTGGGTCATCAATCCACCACCACGCATGATTATGAAGGCGGCATGTTCGACTACCGCGAACGTGAGTTCCGCGGGTTCAACAAGGTCGAAGTGACCGATCCAAGCGGCGCGAAGAGCGTGACCTACTTCCACCAGGGCGGCGGACGTGATGGTGGTACCAATGGTGAATACGCCGATGCCAACTCCAACGCCAAGAAGGGCATCCCCTACCGCAAGGAAGCGTGGGGCAACGACGGCCAACTCTACACCTGCACGGTCAACAAGGTCGAGGAAACCCGTCTGCACAGTGCTGGTTCGTATTTTCCATACATCGCACAGACCATCACCGTCGAACACGAAGGCCTGGGCACACAATTCGGTCGCGGCACGGCCAAGTCCTTCGTTTATGATGTGACAGTCGATGACTCCTCATCCACCGGCAATCTGCTGAAGAAATCCGACTTCGGCGAAGTGGCGGCGTGGAACTACCAATATCACAGTTTCACCGACATTGATACCGATGCGTTCTACGTTCACTTCACTTACGCCACGCTTGCGAACAGTGAGATTCGTAACAAGCCCGAAAGCGTGAAGGTCACCTCTGATAGTGCAGGCAACATTCGTCTGCGCGAAACGCGTTTTGCGTACAACGCGAACGGTAACGTGACCAGTGAATCGCTCTGGCTCGACACCGGCAATCGTTTCATCGCCAACACGTTCAACTACGATGTCTACGGCAACCCCACCGACGCCACCGGCCCGATGGGAATTACCAAGGTCACCACTTACGATGCGACCTACCAGACGTTCCCCATCACCGAGACCATTCAAGGCACACAGTTCGTCAGTCATACGAAATTCGATGAACGTAGCGGAGCGGTCATCTGGACGATGGATGCCAAACGCCACGTCGGACGCTTTGTCTACGATACCTTCTTCCGCAACACTGAGTCATACATCGCCACCACACGTCTGGCCGATGCGATTGATCCGTGGGCGCAAGGCTGGAACCCGGCCACCATTGCCACACTTTGGCGCACGAAAACCGAGTATGGCCTGGGCGGCATCAATGCAGGAATCAGCACCAACTACGTGCGTCAACGCGCCTATGACCCGCTTGACACAACAAACGGTTTCGAGTCCTACACCTACGCCGATGGCCTGGGCCGCGAAATCCAATCCCGCGGTGAAGCCGAACCAGGCGCTGCCGGTGGATTCCGTGCCGTTGACACCGTTTACGACAACCTTGGTCGCCAGCAGTATCAGACCCTGGCCTACTTCACCAACGGCTCCGCCAACACGTCGCACAATCCGTCAACCCCCAAGACCCTGACGGAATACGACGCCATCGGCCGTGTATGGCGCGTTACCCCACCCACGGGCGATTTTGACTCCCCCACCGGCGCGGTTACCACGGCGTTCAAGTATGGCACCGACCCCTGGGTCACCGTGGCCACCGATCCCACCGGGTCGGTCCGCCGTTCGTACCACGATGCACGCGGCCGCATCACGAAGATCGAAGAAGTCAACGGCGGCGGTACCTACCAAACGATCTACGCCTACAACCTGCTTGACCAACTCGTCTCGGTGACCGACCACGACAGCAATGTCACCTCGATGACTTACAACAGTCTCGGCCACAAACTCACCATGAACGACCCGGACATGGGTGCATGGTCCTACAGCTACGATGACGCCGGGCGCATGGTCGAACAGACCGATGCCAAGGGCCAGAAGGTCCGCATGATGTACGACGATCGCGCCACCTGGAGCGATCCGGCTGGCACGCAGGATCCGCTCGGACGTCTGCTCCGCAAGGAGGTCTACACCACCGGCGGCGCGCTGGCGGAAACCGTCACCTACGAATACGACGGCTCCGATGATGCCAACTACACCGTCTATCTCGGCCAACTCTACCGCGTGATCGACGGCAACGGCTGGACCAAGACCAGTTACGACATCCGCGGCCGCGTGCCCAAGTCGACGCGATTCATCGCAACCACGGCTAGCAGTTACACCGTCGAAACCACCTACGACGATGCCGACCGACCCACCGAGGTGGTCTATCCGGGCAACCACGCCACACTCGAATACACCTACGACACCGGTGGTAGCCTGGTCAAAGTTGAATCGACCGCCGGCACCGGCACCAACGAAATCTTCTACCAGCCGCAGGGCTTCAACGCCCAGGGCCAGATCACTGGCATCACATTCGGCAGCGGGCTGCAAACCAGCTACACCTACTTCCCGAACTCCCTGCGCCTGCAGCGTATGCAGACCACTGACCCCGGTACCGGGTACCACCAGGACCTGGAATACACCTACGACGAAGCCTCCAACATCAAGTCGATCAACGACAACGTCTACACCGGCTCCGCTTCGTCCACCCTCACCAACATCCAATACGATGACCTGCATCGCCTGCTCTCGCTCGATTCCGTTGCCCAGGGCAGCAAGACCTACACCTACTCGCCCATCGGCAACGTGCTCACCAACTCCGAAGCTGGCGGCGGTACTTACACATACGGCTCATCCAAGCCCCATGCCGTCACCAGCGCCAACGGCAAAACCTACACCTACGACGCCTGCGGCAACATGACCAACCGCAACGGGCAGATTCTCACCTACGACGAACAGAACCGCCTCACCCAGGTCACCAATACCGATGGCACCGTCATCGAATACGGCTATGCCGATTCCGGTGAACGCCTCTGGAAGCAGGTCACGCCCTCCGGCGGCCCCACCACCACCACCATCTGGGTTGGCGGTATCTACGAAGAAAAGGACGGCAAGACGCTCTGCCACGTCCTTGCCGACGGTCGCCGCATTGCCACCTTCGAACCCTACGGCACGCTCGGTACGTTCCTCGAACGCAACCCCACCCTCGCCAAGGTCAACGACGGGTTCATGTGGTTCCTCCGTCCCGGTCGCATGGCCTTCACCCTCATGGCGGGCATCTTCGCCGCCTTCGCTTTCCTCTGGCTGATGCCCCTGCTGCGCCGTAAACGCGCGGCCTATGAACTGGCCGACATCACCTGGCACGACCGTAGCACCTGGTTCCTGCGCCGTCCGGTGCGCCGGGCCATCACCTTCACCCTTACCGCGGCGTTACTGTTCGCCTTCATGCCGCAACAGGCCCTGGCCAACGCCGGCGTGCCGGACTACGACCCGGTCTTCTACTACTACCACGGCGACCACCTCGGCTCATCGTCCATCCTCGTCGACCGCGAAGGCGATCTCGTCCAACACTACGGCTACACCGCCTACGGCAAGGAGCAGTACCAGAACAACACCAACGCCTTCGAAGTCTCCAACCGCTTCACCGGCCAGATCTTCGATGAAGAAACCGGCCTCTACTTCTACAACGCAAGATACTAC
>JANQFT010000334.1 GCA_028277685.1 Phycisphaeraceae bacterium | reverse complement strand
ATCGAATGTCGCGTCGAGCACCTCAGCTTGCCCGGCGTGATCCGCCCATTGCCGCAGCGACATACCCTGTGCTTCGCGCACCGCATCGTGATGCACCGCGCTGACCATCACCCGGTCGAACCATTCATCACCATCTTCGTTGAATCGCTCGCGCTGACTGATCGCGCGTTTCAGGTCATCGCGCGTGGCGGGGTCGCGCAAACGATCGAGCATCGCTTCGCGGCCATCACCCAACGCAGCGTTCGGTAACACGATGGTGGCCAGGTCCGTGCTGCTGGCGACGTAGGGGTAGCGATCGGCGAATACTTCAATCCCGCCGTCGGCCGCACGGTGCATGCGTTCGCGCATGGCTTTCAGTTTGCCCCAGTTCCGTTTGCCCGATGTTTTCACATGGCTGTACTGCGCCCGACAATGCGTCAGTTCGCACACCGAAAGGAACTCATCGAGCGCTTCGACCACCTGGTCACTTTCGCTGCGCAGGTGAGAGGCATACACCCCGCCGTGGTAGGCGACCACCTGCGCGAGGGCTTCGATTTCTGCGGCATCCGCCGCACTTCCGGGGGCGTAGACCAACCCGGTCGACAGCCCGAAACACCCGGCGCGCATGGCGCGTTCAACGTGGCGCTGCATGGCGCGAATTTCGTGTTTGCCCGCCGGACGTGCTTCCATGCCCACCACGCTGCCACGCAACGTGCCGTGGCCGATCAGCAGTCCCTGGTTCAGGGCCATCGGCTCGCGCCGGCAACGGCGGAAATAGCCATCCACATCATCCCAATCCAGCGTCAGGCCGAATGACTTGTATTCCTGCTGACGATGCTGCTTCATCGCCCCGGCCAGTGGAAACGCGCCGTAGCCGCAGTTGCCGTTCAGTTCGGTGGTGTACCCGGTGAGCACTTTGCTCGTGGCGTTGGGAGCATGCAGGGCTGCGAAATCAGAATGGGCATGAATATCAATGAACCCGGGGCACACCACGCAACCTTCAGCATCGATCACCCGGTCGGCCGGTTCATCGGGCGTGATGTTCAACACCAGCTTGCCCGCGCGCACACCGATCGACGCCGGTTTGCCCTGATTCAGCCACGCCTGATCAGAAGGAGTTTCCCCGGTGCAGATGCGTCCTGAGTCGATGCGAACATCCAATGACATGCTGCATCATTATCGGTTGTGAACACGCACAATCAACACAATTGCCGGATGATGTTTCTCCCGTTAATCTTGGTTCATGACCAGTTCCCTAGCGAAAGTGAATGTGCAGAATGCGGAGGTCGTTTGCGATGTGCTCGATCGCGCCGCCCACGCCAACCTGAACAGCCCGCAGCGCAACGGCTCGGTGATCGACCTGCCGCATCACGGCCAGTTGCTCATCACCGGTGACCTGCACGATGCCCGCATCAACTTCGCCAAGGTGTTATCCCTTGCTGCCCTTGGGCAATCGCCGGACCGCCACGTGATTCTTCAAGAGATGGTGCACGGGGAAAACCTGGTCAACGGCGTTGATCTCAGCTATCGCATGTTGGTCGAGGCGGCCGCCCTCTCGCTGCAATACCCGCAGCAGGTGCACACGCTGCTGGCCAACCACGAGCTGGCTCAGATCAATGGCGATGACATTTCCAAGCACGGCGTCAGCAGCGTCGACGCGTTCAACGATGGTATCGACTTCGTGTTCGGCGATGATGGCGATGCGGTGCGCAAGGCCATCATCAGGTATGTGAAATCGTTTGCCTTGGCGGTGCGGTGTGCCAACGGCATCATGTGTTGCCACAGCCTGCCGCATCAGCGTCACCGGGAAAAGTTCGATCCCATGGTGCTGACGCGCACGCCGAACGACCATGATCTGTATGGCCCGAAGGGCAGTGCGTACCTGATGGTGTGGGGCCGTAACATTGCGCAGAACTGGGCGTCGGATTTGGCCTCACTTTGGGGTTGCGATGAATTCGTGATGGGCCACCAGCCAGCCGAAATGGGCTACGAGTGCGCCGGCGATACCATGCTGATCCTCAACAGTGACCACAGCCACGGCGTGGCGCTGCCGATCGACCTGGCACAACGCTACAACCGCGTGGAACTGATCGACCAGATCATCCCCCTGGCCGCGGTGGCGGGGACGCAGTAAGGCGAATCAATCAACAGCGCGTTTCGTGCGAAGGCGTTTGACCGTCGCTGGAGTCACGTGCGATTGCTTCAGCTTGATCAGTTGATTGACGGTCAGCGGCTCATAGTCCGGGTCGTTCAACGCGGCAGCCCAATCGGCGGTGATGTGGTAACTCTTCAGTTTGTGAAGGTCATCCAGCGAGAAGTCGTAGCCCGCTTTGCGCCACGCCGCCGCATCGCTGGGTGAAAGGTGACGCGATTTCGCCCAATGCAATTGCTCGAGGTTCAGCTTGTACCCCGAATCAGTCCAACTACGGGCGTACTCAGGTTTGAGGTGCCTGCTTTTCGCCCAATGCAATTGTTCAAGGCTCAGTTTGTGCCCCGCATCGTCCCAACTGCGGGCATCGTCAGGCTTGAGATGCCTGCTCTTTGCCCAATGCAGTTGCTTGAGTGACAGATTGCGATCGGCCGCCGCCCACGATTTGGCATAAGTCGGCTTGATGTGGCGCGACTTCACCCAGTGAAGGTCCTTCAGACTGAGCTTGCGCCCCGACACATCCCAGGATGCCGCATAGTCGGATTTCAGGTGACGACTTTTTACCCAGTGCAACTGCTCCAGTGTCATCGTGCGTCCGGTCTTGCGCCAGGCTGCGGCCACATTCGGGTCGAGGTGTCGACTCTTCGCCCAATGTAATTTTTCCGCGGAAAGTTGATACTCCGCCTTGCGCCAGGCGATGGCGTAGTCAATCTTGACATGCCGTTGTGCGAGGTAGGCCAGGTCTTCACCGTTGAATCGGTAGCCAGCCTCGGTCAGGGCGAGAATGTGTTTGTTGTTCCAGTTGGCCGCGTCCAGCGCCATGGCCTGGCGAAGCGTCAGGTCGCTCACATGGGTGCGCAGGGCAACGATCTGATCGATGTCGCGATCGGCCAGAATCAGTTGCAGTAAATCAAGCGCTTCCGGGGCAGTACCGAACACGCGATCAATACGCTGGACGACGTCCTTGTTCGGCTCAATCGTGAACACCCCTTGCCGTGGATGGATGCTGCCCGCATCGGTCATGTTACTCAGCAGCAGTGTGCCTGCGGGCGACGTTTTGGTGATGGCCCATCCCGCAGTGCCGGGGCTGGTGGTGATCACTTCGGCCGGGGGCATGCCAATCACGCGCATGTTGCGCCAATGCGTGGAACCTTGTTGTGGATCAAACACCTCCAGCGTGACGCGATGGCCTGACTCACCATTAGGTTCCCATTGGCTTCCCGCTTCCCAGGTACCGTGGATGGATTGCGCGTCTGCGATGGCACCAGCTTCAGGGGCATCCAGCCGCAGCTTGAGCGTTTCTCCCTGCGGCCGAGTGTGCCCATACGAACGTGTTCGTTCACATGAGGTGGCTGCAGCCAGAATGCAAATCGCGATCAAGAGTACGCTGCACACATGAAAAGCTGCTCGCATGATGGTTGCCTCTGCATATGTCAATCAGATGAACCGATACCCCCATCCCCCCTTTCAGACGTTTTTCCACCGGATTGTTTCACACCATCTCAATGATTTGTGTCGACGATGTCAAACTTCGCACCGGTGGCCCGCAACTGATCAAGTTGCCGCTTGCCGATGGTCACCGTCATGATCGCGCAGGTGGTGTCATAGTCGCGTTCGTGCACGGTGGCACGGGTTTCTAGGAAGTTGATCGCTTTGCCCTCGCTCAGCGGGATGCGCAGGGTGAGGTTTTCACTGCCGCCGGTGGCGTGCTTGCGCACTTCCTCCACCAGTTGGTCAAGGCCCACACCGGTCAACGCGCTGATTTCCAACGCTTCGGGGTAACGATTACGCCACAGCAATAGTTCGCTGTTATCGCGAAGCAGGTCGCACTTATTCAACAAAAGAAGCTGCGGCTTGTCGTCGGCGTCGATGCTCTTGAGCACTTCGTGCACCGTATCCAGGTGGTCGTCCACTTTCGGGTCGGACACGTCCATCACGATCAACAGTAGATCGCTTTCGACCGCTTCTTCGAGTGTCGCGCGGAAACTGGCCACCAGGTGGTGTGGCAGGTTGCGGACAAAACCGACCGTATCAGAAAGCATGACCGTGTCGCCGCTGCCGAGGGCCCATTTGCGGGTGCGGGTATCCAGGGTGGCGAACAGCTTGTCATCGGCGTACACCTTGGCGCTGGTGAGCGTATTGAACATGGTGCTTTTGCCGGCGTTGGTGTAACCGACGATGCCCACGGTATAGAAGTCGGCGTTGCGCTG
>JANQFT010000239.1 GCA_028277685.1 Phycisphaeraceae bacterium | reverse complement strand
CATCAGCGACCAGGCCAAGCACATCGCCTATCGCAAGAAAGACCGCGATGCCCTGCGACATGCCATCATCGATGACCTGCGCAACCAGGATTACGATGCTGCCCTCGTCCTCGTCGACGACATGGCCGAGATGTACGGCTACCGCGAAGAAGCCGAAGAATTCCGTGAGCAGATCCTCGACGCCCAAGCCCATCACAACCAAAAACTCATCAGCGCCGCCCTCAAGAAGATAGATAATATCTGCGAACGTTACGACTGGGACGCCGCCAGCCACGAAGTCGATCGACTCCAGCGCCTGTTCCCCAACCACCCGGATCTGCACGCCCTGCCCAGCCGCATCGACCAGGCGCGCACCGATCACAAACGTGACATCGAACGGCAATTTCTCCACGCCGCCGAAACCGGCAACGTCGATCAGGCGATCGAATTGCTGAAAGAACTGGACAAGTACCTCACGCCCGCCGAAGCTGAACGCTACCAGGAAACCGCGCGTGGCGTCATCGGACAAAAACGTGAGAACCTCGGCGTCCGCTTCAAGCTCTCCATTCACGATCGCGATTGGATCGAAGCCGTCGCCGTGGGCGAGCAACTCATCCGTGAGTTCCCCAACACGAAGATGGCTGACGAGGTCCGCGAAATGCTCGACGTCCTCCGTGAACGCGCCGCTGGCCAACGCGCCGCCGAATCCGGCCGCACCGCGTAACGTGTGGTTTCTGTCCGCCGTAGCCTCGGCGAAGCAGGATGAGGCTTGAGGTCTGAAATTTGAAATTTCAGATCTGAAACCCAAAACCCGGTGTGTCTCGCTTCAGCGAGGTGCACCCACCCACCTATTTCTCCCACCAACCCCCTCACCCGTTGGCGAAACGCCTTCACATCCATTCATCCCTTCACAATGGTCACTTGACACATATAGTTTAGATACTATACTCAATCTATGGCTTGCACGCTTCCCAACATCACCCAGCAGGTTGCACACGTGGTCAACAAGATCATGTTCCTGGAAAAACGCCGGGTGGTGCGCACCGGTGACGTGGAACTTTATCCCTCGGAGGTTCACCTGCTGTTGCTGATCAAGGAAGACAGGGATACCAATGCCACCGAAATCGCCAGGCAGCTTGGCCTGACGAAGGGCGCGATTTCCCAGACACTCAGTCGACTCGAACGCAAGGGGATGATTCACAAATCCCGTGACTCGCACAAAAAGAATGAATTGAACCTTTCCCTGACCCGGTCAGGAGCGCAGGCCTACCGTCGCTGTCAGCAGGGCAAGACAGCGTTCCTGAAAGCGCACGAGAGTTACCTGCGCAAGCTCAATCCATCTCAACGTGAGGCGGTATACGGCTTTCTCCAGCATATGGAAAGCGTACTGGATGGGTTTGGCAGTGATGAGTGAATTTTTTTGTTTATTGAGTATAGATACTAAACTAATTAGATCAGAAGGAGCCGCCATGCCGACACGACAATCAACCGCACTCGTCAAAGCATTTCTGGATACCGGTCCACCACGTGCGCGTACAACGCATGTTCAAACACACAAGTTCTCATCGCCGGCCCAGGCGTTGTTCTCTCAGTTGTGCCCAGCCCGTGAGCTCGATTGGATCGACGGATGGCAATGCGAACTTGTGCACACCAGCACCGGGTACATGGAAGCCGACTGCGTATTCACCACACCCGAATCCAACGTTTTTGGCCCGGGCATATGGATATGCACGCGCTATGAGCCACCGGTGCTGGTTGAGCTGGTACGTGTGCAGGCCGATGTGCTGATCGAGCACATTCGCATTGAACTCATCGACCATGGTGATGGCACATGCACCGGAACGTGGCGGTTGCTGTTCTCGTCGTTAAGCGAGCAGGGTGATGCAATCGTGCGCCGCCTGGCGAAGGAAAGTGAGGATTTGGGCCATGCCTTAAGTTCCCTCGATGCATTTGTGGCTCATTAGTTCAACCTTCTTTACGTTTCGTGTGTATAGCATCTAAACGATAGCCTTTTACCTCAAGGAGTCTGTCATGAACACAGAACGATCCACGAAATTTGCCGAACGCCATCTGCAGCGTAACAGTCATCGTCGGCGTAAACGCGAAACTTTCAGTCGCACGTTTGATGCGGCAGCGTCCGTGGTGTTTCCCCAGCTGTGTCCGACCCGCGAGTTGGACTGGATTGACGGCTGGCAATGCGAGTTGGTGTACACTGAATCCGGCTACGTGGAGGCAGACTGCATATTCACCACGCCTGCTTCCAATTCACTCGGACCGGGCCTGTGGGCGGTAACGCGGTACGAGCCGAACCGCATTCTCGAACTGGTGCGTGTGATCAACGATACGGTGCTCCTGCACTTCCGTATTGATCTGATAGATCATGGTGATGGAACTTGCACCGGGACCTGGAACCTGGTCTACACCGCCTTGAACGCGAACGGTGACGCGATGGTGAACGAGTTACCCGACCTGAACCCCGCGCTACAGCGGGCGATGGAAGGACTCGACCATTTCGTGAACACCGGCGAGTTACTGTTGGTCGAATAGCTCACACGAGTCTTCGTGAGCCGGTGCGTCTCGCTTCAGCGAACTGCACCGGTTCACTTATTCCTCCCCAAACAAAAAAGCACCTCACCAATCCGGTGAGGTGTTTTCTTTTTTATTTTATCAAAGCGAAGATTATCACCCCGCACGACGTCGCAACAGTGCCGCGCCACCCACCACCAGCAGCGCCAAACTCGTCGGTTCAGGAATGGTTTCCCAACCGATGTCGCGCAGGAAGGCCAGATCCAACTCGGTCAGCGTCTTGCGGGTGCCCGCAGTGAGCGTCGGGTCCATCACGGCGTCCTGCAGCACGCCGTCGCTGAGGCGCTTGGTTTGCAGGAAGTTGCCGGCGCCGCCGCCATCCAGCACGTGGGCACCGTCCAGTTCGAGAATGTCCGTGCCGGTACCCACCAGGGCGATCACTTCGCCGCCGGCCCAGTCGTTACCGGTTTGCAGGTCGGTGTACGAATCAGCCGCAGAAAAGCCGATCGCATGAATCAACTCATGCAACGCTACCGAATAGAAATCGTTCTTGCCCGCCGCGACCGGCGTGGTGTGATCGAAGTGCCAGTACGTATCCAGCAGGGTTGCGCCATCGGTGATGGTGTCGTTGTCGCTGTCGACATCGAACCATATGTTGCCTGTGGACGAGCCGAAGTCGAGTACGAACGGTTCGGTGTCAAACGTCGTGTTCAGTTGGCCGATGGTCGGACCACCTCCGCGGCCATGGTTGGCATTGGCGTCGGCTTCGAGTTGGTTCACCGCTGCGGCGAAGTCGGTGGGGTCGGCATTGAGGAATCCACCGCCTAATCCCAAACCGCCTGGGCCACCCTGGCCAAGCGTGTTGCCGCCAAGGTTCTGCACCCCTACGAACACGCGCACCGTGTCAGCCGGCATCACTGCGTTCGCGACTACCGCAGCTGAACCGAACGTGGGGTGGGTGTAGTTAAACGAATAGTTCGTGTTGGCGTTGGAACCGTTGACGGTGGCACTGTTGGTATCGACAGTCGCGCCAAGCGTGGTGGTGATGGCCGCGCTCAGGTCAGCCGCCGCTTTTTCCAAGGCTGCCTTTGCCGTGGCGTTGCCGGCGAAGAAGCCGGTGGTGTCATCGGAGTAGTCAATGTCAATATCGAGCGCGGATGCGGACGAAACGAACACCGCGCAGGCCAATGCAACAGCCGCACTACCTAAACGTAAATGGTTCATGTGAATCACCTCTCACTCTTTGGCCGATCGGCCGTTCCCTTGTTTCTCTCGTTCCCTGTTTACGTCAAGCCGCACATAGCGGCATGGCGATGACGCCGAGAATAGTGTGATCGCATAAGAGTTGCAAGAGTATTTTTCATGAGTACCTCAACTGTGCGCAACTTCGTGGCATTTGGGGTTTTTTTGAAACTTTTTTGCCCGAAAAAGGCTCGATTTCGTCGCGAAACGGTCGATTGCCTCGATTTGGTCTCCGTCGGGAGGGCCTGGGCGGTGCTTTGTTTTCTGTGCTTAACCGGCGTTGATGGTCGCACGCCAGATCATGTACCCAAGGTAGACCAGCAGAAGGCCGGCGCCTTCCTGGCGGCAAATCCGTTGTCCGGTGAAGGCAATGGGCAGTAGGGCGAGGGAAAGAAGGCTTACCAGTCCGAGGTCTTTGTATCCGCCGAGGGGCACGTCGATGGGTCGCACGACCGCGGTGGTGCCAAGGATGAACAGGACGTTGAACACGTTCGAGCCGACCACGTTACCGATCGCCATGTCCACATGTCCGCGACGTGCAGCCATGATGCAGGTGGTCAGTTCGGGCAGGCTGGTGCCGAGGGCCACGATGGTCAGGCCGACCACGGTCTGGCTGATACCGATTGCCAGGGCGATGTTGCCGGCGCCTTCCACCGTGAAGTATCCACCGCTGATCACCCCGACGATGCCACCGATGGTCATCAGCGTGGCGAGCCAAAGGCGCACGGGGTGCGCGGTGGTCTTATCCGTTGCTTCTTCAAGTTCGTCCAGGTACGCATCGCCGTTGCGTTGATT
>JANQFT010000088.1 GCA_028277685.1 Phycisphaeraceae bacterium | reverse complement strand
GCAGTGCCCAGCCGGCGCCACGGTCGTAAACGAAGGTCTTGCCGCCGTCATCCGGCGTGCCTGCGGCGATCAAACGCACCGCGCGAGGCATGCGTGCCCACACGTGGGCGCCGGGTTCAACGATCATTGCATGGAGCAGGTATTCACCTTGTGCGAGCCATGGCAACGCGATGGCAATACGAAGGGAGAACGGCCCCGCGTCGATGACCTGTGGTTGGCCGATTGCGTGTCGTGAACTGTACGAGGCGAGCGGCACATCCTGCCGGTCACACAACCGTGCTTCGAGTGCGATTGGTCGGGTGGCCTCGGTATGGCCTTCCACTTCAATCACCACGCGGTCTGACGAAGCGCTGAGCGATTGTTCGTCAGCCTCGCTGTTGTTGATGCTGACACGATCAATTCGGATGTCATCTACCAACGTTTCGAGATGGTCGATGACCTTGCCGCCACGTTCGACGTTTAAGCCGAGGTATGCATCGACGCATTCGCCCGCCGGTGCAATCTGACGCACGCGTCCTGCTTCCAACCAAGCGGCACGATGACAGAGTTGACGCACCGCATTCATGTTGTGACTGACAAACAGTACCGTGCGACCACCGGCGGCGACTTCACCCATTTTGCCCAAACACTTGCGCTGGAAGGCAGCATCGCCCACGGCCAGCACTTCATCGACCAACAGAATTTCAGATTCCAGGTGCGCCGCCACGGCAAACGCCAGTCGCACATACATGCCGGATGAATACCGCTTCACTGGGGTATCGAGGAATGATTCGACACCGCTGAACGCGACGATTTCATCAAACTTGGTTTTGATCTCACGACGACGCATGCCCAGCACCGCGCCGGAAAGGTAGATGTTTTCGCGACCACTGAGTTCGGGATGGAACCCTGTGCCCACTTCCAGCAGACTGGCCAATCGACCACGCAGCACCGCGCGGCCCTTGGTGGGGTCGGTGATGCGGCTGAGGATTTTCAACAGCGTGCTCTTGCCGGCACCATTGGCACCGATCAGTCCCAGCACTTCGCCGTGCTGAACATCAAGCGAAACATCGCGTAACGCCCAGAAATCATTGTCGGTTTGTGCGTTCTGACGCCTCATCAATGTAGCGACACGGCCATACAGCATCTCGCCGAACGTGCGGCCGATTGCGCGCGTTGCACCCAAGCGGTAACACTTGCTGAGGGACTCGATCTGAATGGCACAGTCATTCATGATGGGTTACACAACATCTGCGAAGCGGCGCTCGCTTCGGCCAAACAGGCTCAGGGCCATGGCGAACATCAACAGGGCGGAGCCGGTCGAGATTGCCCATGCGGCGAAATCAATCGACGTGCCCAACACGGCAGCGCGAAAAGCGGAGATCACTCCCGCCATCGGATTCAGATTTACCAGTACGTGCACCACATCAATCGAGCCGACGTAGCGCGGGCTGAATTTCAACGGATAGATCACCGGGGTGATGAACAACCACACCTGAATCAGGAACGGAATGATGTGGCGGAAGTCACGGTAGGAAACTGTCAGAGCAGACAGCAACACACCGACGGCCAGCGCAGCGATGATGGTCGAGACCACCAACAGAGGCAACAACAGGAGCTGCGCGGTGATGGCGACGTCATACCAGAACATCAACCCGCCAAGCACGACCATGGCGATGGCGTAGTCGATCAACGGAGCACCGAGTGCGGCCAACGGCATGAGCAAACGCGGGAAGTACACCTTGCGGAGCAAACCGGCGTTGGCCACCAGGCTGTTCGATGATGCGTTGACCGACGTGGCGAAAAACGTCCACGGCAGCAGGCCGGCGTAGGCGAAGATCGGGTAGGGCACATCCACTTTCGCAGCTACGTTCATGAATTTACCGAACACGAAAGTGAACACGATCATCATCACCAGTGGCTGAAGCACCGCCCACATTGCACCCAGCGCAGTTTGCTTGTAGCGCACCTGGATATCGCGCAGGCCCAGCAGCCAGAGCAGATCGCGATAACGCAACAACTCCGGCACGTCGACGGTCATCCGGTTGCGCGGTTGCAGCACGGTGACGTTCGGCGCAGAGCCATGGGCGTGGGCACGGATGGCGCTGATGGTGGTCATGCGGTCAGGTAACTCCCTCATGTGCCGACGGCGCAACAGGTGCGATCGGCATAAGCGTCACAAACGGTATCGACGCGGTGAGGGGGCTGCTTTAGGTTCTAAGCGGCGGTTTGGAAGGGTGTTTGCGTGTTTTTTCGCGAAGTAATGGGTGAAGCAGGGCTTCCGATAATCACCGTGTTGGTGCAATCACCAATGGAGCGGCCGATGACATGCTCACCAACGCGGCGGCGCGGGCAACAGATGACCAGGTGTGATGGGTTCGGGAAGCTCGTCGAGTGGTATGGCGCGGTCGGTGGTGTATTTGCCGATCGCGGTGCGGCGTAACGCGGTGAGATATCCTCCGGTTCCGAGAATATCGCCGATCTGACGCGCCAGGCTTCGAATGTACGTGCCCTTGCCACAGGTGACGGTAATGTCGAGGGTGGGCCATTCGTAGCAGCGTAAGTCAATTGAATCGATGCGAACCATCCGTGGCGGCATGGTGATCGTTTCGCCTGCACGTGCCAGTTTGTAAGCGCGTTTACCGCCGATTTTGATCGCGCTGTGTGCGGGGGGAACTTGCTCGACATCACCGGTAAGTCGATCGAGTGCCGCACGGATTTGATCGGCGGAAGGGGGACTGGACACGTCAACAGGTTCACGTTTACCTTCGGCATCATCGGTGGCAGTAAAGGCCGATAAGTCGATGGTCGTATCGTAGATTTTGGTTTGTCCCATCAACTGTTCGACGGCTTTGGTGGCGCGTCCTAAGCAGCAGATCATCACGCCACTGGCAAGTGGATCGAGGGTGCCGGCATGACCAGTCTTCACGCGACCAGCAAGCCGGCGCACCACGCGCACCACGTCCATGGACGAACAGCCGACCGGTTTATCGACAATGAGCAAGCCGTGCATGTCGGGTGCGGAGACGGTCATTTTGAAGCGCTCGGGGCATCAGGTAAACTATGTAGTTTACCTCAGTCTGGAGCGGTGTCCGAGCGGCTGAAGGAACACGATTGGAAATCGTGTGTAGGGGCAACTCTACCGTGGGTTCGAATCCCACCCGCTCCGTTAAAAACCCTGCAGAAATGCAGGGTTTTTGCTTGCGCGGCAGGTTGCGGCAGACTTTGGTGGGGCATCGAAAATGGTGGATTTGGTGGATTAATGCGCGTTAGTGCGCACCAGTACGCGCACCAATTGGTAATGGGTCAGTCTGAATTCTGAGTCTTGCGGTACGGGCCACGCTTGTTTTCTTCGGTGCCGATGATGGCGGTTTCTTTCGCTTCCAGCAGACCCACCAGTTCTTCGACTTCCCATACGTGGTCGGATAGTTCAGCTTCCATGGCTGGTGTGCATCGTAGCGTCTGGTGGACGCGACAGAAGTTGTAGTACATGAAGTGCAGCGCCGTCATGTGCTCGTGGTTCTCAACCTTCTTGCTGAATGCGTTGGTGAGCCGGGTATAGCGCCGCATCGACATCCGCATGGTGAGGTTCTGGCGTTCCACGTGGCTGGTGGACACGTATTTATCGTCGGGATCGCCGCAGCGCCAGACCTTCTTGCAGCCGGTGATTTTCGATGGGCTGTACTTGCGTTCGGCGCTCTTGATTCGGGGCTCGTCACCGAACAGCTTCACCAACTGGCTGTAATCGACGTAAGCCCCGAAGTTGTCCATTACCGCATCGATGTATGCGGCAAGGCCATCGGTGGTGATCTGCACGCGACTGAGCAGACGGCCAGCCAGATCGGCCATGAAGTCGTATGCGGTGCCAGCATCGCGCGGACCAAAGGCGTAGGCGACAATCAGCTTGGTATCGGAATCAAGGGCGGTCCACGTCCACCAGTCGCCTGCGCCGTGTTTTTTCGCCTTCTCTTTGCAGCCGACGAACGACCAGATTTCATCGGCTTGGATACGTTCACAGAACAGGCCGCGTACATGCTCGTCGTGATACGCGCGGCTGACTTCGCCAAGGTCCACCAGCAGCTTGGCCACGGTGTTCTTACTCACCCCAGTCATCCGGCAGGTGGAGCGGATGGAGCAACCTTCGACCAGACACCGGACGATTTCGGCTCGCTTGCTGGTGGATAGCTTTTTTATACTGACCATTATGCTTGACATTTGGCCCTGTGTCAATTTTGTTTTGCTTGATTTTGTTTCGAATTTATTCTCCTGTCGTAAGTGCGCGCCAGATAAGAACTTAGCGCAAGTCCAATAATAACAATGATTTGCCTATTGACTTGACAATACGGAAGCTGGTATTATGTAGTCGATCAATGGGCGTGGGAGTGCCACCTTGAGTAGCATGCAAAGCAGACTTGAACTTGGGGTATACACGCCAGCTCAAGCGGCGTGGCTTACTGGTGTGCACGACGCATCCGCTGTTGTCAGGTGGGTATTCGGCAGTGGTGCGAGCGAGCCAGCAATAATCCCGCGTGCAACCAAGTCTAATAACGGTCTTCTTTCCTTCGTCGATCTAATCCAGGTGCGTGCAATCCGGCACGTTCGTGCCAAGACAAAGAAAAGGCCAGCAGTCAGTCTTCAGAAAGTGCGGATTGCGGTAGAAATGGCCGCTAAAAAAGGCGTGCTCTACCCGTTTGCCCGCCAACACACCATCTACGAATATGATGGCGAAATCGTGCTTAGGCTTGAAGGCGAGAACTACGAATTTGCCACTGGTCCCTACAAGAAAGAGGCTCTATTAGAAGATATCGCCGCATTTTATGCGGATGATCTTTCTTATGGAAGCGATGGTTTGGCCAATCGGCTTACTCCCATCGTAAAACGCAACAGGTCTGTTGTTCTTGATCCATCTTTGCGGTTCGGTGCTCCAACGGTTCTTCCGTGCAATTACAGTGTCGCTACACTTGCCCAAGCGGCTGCTGTTCAAGGGTGTACAAGTGCCGCTAAAACCTTTCAGGTCAGCAAAGCAGATGTTAAACTCGCCATGGATTACGACGCAATGCCATGGCGAGAGGCTGCTTGAAAATCATTCTTGATGAATGCTTTGGGCCATCGGCTGCTGGAGCCATCATCGGCTTCTTGCAGGCATACACGCCTCCAGTAGAGGCGGGGTATCTACCCAGCATACGCAGCGAAACAGACAGGCTTGATGTGGATTGGACTAGGGGAGCGGCAAGCAACTGGATAGTTGTGTCGGTTGAGTCCGGGAACGCCAAGCAGAAGAAGTCACATATTCTTGGGCCGCCGCTTCATCTGATTCTTCCGGCACGAGAGATAACCGGCATCTTTATGACTGGCAAGCTCTCTCAAGAGTACCCACCCGAAAAAGCACGTGCAGCCATCTGGGCCATGCCAGAGATTCTAGAACAAGCCAGAAGGGCCAAACGCGGGACACGATTCAAGATCAGAAGAAACAACCAAGGGTTTGAGTTTTCGGAATGGCCACCGAGCAATAAAGACAAGCGTGCAATCGGTGAATTACGGCAAGAGATAAGCGAGGGCAAACTCTAGCTATCCACCTTGTCCCACCGTGCTGCGGCTGCGCGTTTCGCGATTTCTGCTCTTTGTTCTGGTGTAAGCTTCTCTGCCCTGCGTACACCACCGACTTTGCCCCCAGCCTCACCACGCTTGATTTTGCTTGGGTCCGGCTCATCCGCTTCCCCCGTCGCCAGATCAACCACGCGCTTGGCGCGTTGGTTCGCATCGGCTGGGCGCTTTGGCTTCTTCTCAGGATCAGGTTTAACCAGGTTATCTTCCATACCCCCATTGTACCCCATGGATCAGCGCGGGGGATTTTCAGACTGACCCACTACCGGTGGAGGCATCGCGGTAGAAACTCCTTGACCACAAATACCGGACGTTGTAATCTAAGATTATTCTAATCTAGAAGCGCGGGGGGGTGCTCCCCCAGTTTGATTCTTGCGAGACTCAACTACTCCTATGCGTCTGAAGCGTGGTGTAGCTGTATTGTGCGCAAACTCCTCCTGCGGTTCGATTACGTTATTTGGAGGCGTGCGGTATGTCATTGGCATCACGTGGGTACAAGCGGTTGTGGGAACTTCAACGGATTATTGTCGGGCGGGTGATGCGGAAAAACGCATTGCGTTGGGTTTGTCCTCCATCATCGAAACGTAGATGTGATACTCAACATACAGTCGAATCGCTTGAGCCACGTGTGTTACTCAGCGGCACGCCGACGTTCATCGGCACCCCACAGGAATACACCTACGCGTGGACAGGCACTGATCTGGTCGTCACCGATACCGTGGCTGGGCGTGATGGTTCGACAACCATCACCAGTCCGGATGATGCCATCTTCAACGGCAACACCTACAACCTGATTGTCGGAAACAATGGCAACAATACCCTGAATGGCACTGCGGGTGATGATGTCATCCTGGGCTTTGCCGGTACGGACACCATTTACGGTGGCGCTGGGAACGATTACATCTGGGGTGGCGATGACCACGACAAACTGTATGGAGAAGATGGCAACGACGTCATTGACGGCGGTGATGTCGGCGATCGGCTCTACGGGCAGGCTGGCGATGACACGCTCCTCGCCTCTGCCGGTGCAGATTTCTACTACGGCGGTGATGGCAATGACACGCTGGATGCCACGAGTCTTACCGAAGTCAGACTGAGTACTTTCAGTGGCACCGCTGTAACCGAAACCGTCATCGGCAACGGCAGCACTTCCCTGGTGGGTACCACTCAGAATAACACGCTCGATTTCCGCAACACCACGCTCACAGGCGTTGGTCTGATCGATGGCCTGGAAGGCTTCGACATCATTTACGGTTCAGAAGGGGCGGACTTCATCAGCG
>JANQFT010000578.1 GCA_028277685.1 Phycisphaeraceae bacterium | reverse complement strand
CCGGATGATCAGCCTTAGCATGGGCATCGAAAATCGGCTGACGCGGTACGGCAAGGATCGCCCCATCATCGCGATCCATCTGAGCTTGCCGTGTGTCGGTGATGCTCATTTCGGTGTGCAATCGCCAGGGACAAGCGTTGGCATGCTTGTAATCAACCACACCACGCAGAATGTCTCGCCCCAGGACCGAGTGCCCGTAGGCCACCACGCGGATTTGCTTGATCGCCAGCATACGATATCCCTCGACCACCTGACGCAGACAGCTTAATCTTCTGCGCCATTTTAGTCGAATGAATCACCAGCCCGCATGGTCGCAGTGGCAATGAAACGGCCGGACGCTATGCGTTAGCGCCCGGCCAAAGAGGAGGAATCGAATGTGGCTGATTTGGTCAAGCATGCAGCCTTTTTAGCGGCGTCGCGCCATCATCACCCCGCCGATCGCCAGCAACATCATGCTGGCCGGCTCAGGAATGGTGTTGGCAGACAGCGTGCCGCCGGTGGCGAAGCCTTCCACACCACCTGACATCCCGCCCTGTGATCCCTTGATCGTCACCTTGGTGATGTCGGTGCCAGCCAGCGCATCGATCTGAGTCTGGGTCAGCGACAGCGTGAAGTGGATGCCGTTGGCGTTGTAGTTGGTGCCGTTGACCGTGCCACTGTTACCATCGTTGCCGGCAGTGACGACGGTCATCCATGTGTTGTTGCCGCTGCCTCGAAACTCCACGAGGTCGCTGGCAGCCTCATCGTTGATGAACAACTCAAAGCCAACGTAATCACTGGCATCGGTCTTGGGCTGACCACCATTGATGATGGTGCCGGAGAACTGAATGCTGCTGGCGATGAAAGCTTGGGCTGCGGTTGTGGTGATCTGATATTCCCAACTCGGCTGACGCCGCGCACCACTGGAACCAAGCACGCGTCCCATCACCGCACCATTGGGGATGGAAGCTTCATCCGTGCCGTCAAAATCGAACGTGTTGTTCGGAGCGACAAGGCCGGCAATGGTCGTGCCAGATTCTTTCACCCCGTAGAACTCGGTGCTGCTGTTCCATCCGGGCGTGACAGCGCCGCCGCCGACTTCACTGGCGGTCGAATCAGAAATGATGGCCCCACTGGCCATCGTGGGCATGATGATCGCGGCGATCAGGGCGACCAAGGTCAGTCGAAACATGTTCATGGGTGATCCTCCGTATCTCTTTGACTGGTGGCTGGCGACAAGATGCGTCCGCTTGAACATGCTCACAATAAACATTACTGCGACAAACCCATCCATCGCATAATGCGTGTAGTTGCGCGCATATATTGCTAAGTCACAAAAAGGCGCACCAACCTGTCTGCCCGGGGGGCACCACCGCGTCAATCGGTTGAATCGGAAGGTTATTGTGGGCGGGAATCGGCGCCGTGTTGCTGTCGGTAGGCTGCAGGCGAGATGTCCATGATTTCCTTGAACGCCCGACCGAAGTTCTGTACGAGGGGGTAACCACACTGACGGGCAATGCGGGCCAACGGTTGCGTGGTAGTGCGTAACAGGTAAGTCGCGTGGCGCATGCGCTGCTTGACGATCAACTCGTGCGGCGTGGTGGCAAGGTGTTGGCGGAACAACCTTTCAATCACCGTTCGACTGACGGCAATCGCATCGACCACTTCCGCCACCGAACAGGGATCGCAGGCGTGGTTACGAATGTAACGTACCGCTGCGGTCAAACGTTCATCCCCCACATCAATCGTGTCCGTGGTAACGCGCGGTACCACACGCAACGGTTGAAAGGTTTGCGTCGGACAGGATGTTTCACCATCCAACAGTCGGGCCAACATCGCTGCGGCGTGTACCCCGATCTGCTGATACGGAATCTCCACCGAAGACAACGGTGGCTCACAGATATCGCATTGATATTGATCGTTATCCACCCCCAGCACAGCAACGTGATCAGGCACTAAAACGCCTGAAATCGCCAACGCATCGCAGATCAACCTAGCCATGCCATCATGTGTACAGAACAACGCACAAGGTGTGGGCTGACGCTGTAATCGATCAGCGATCGCAGGTAACGCATCTCTCCCCGCCGCACCCTCTTCGGTCGGTTCAGGCAATTTTGTGAGCTCCACTCCCGAACCGCGCAGCGCTTCGCAGAAGCCGGCGTAACGAAGATCAACCGCCAAACTTTCTTCACCACCCGATGTGAAGAAACAGGTATCGAAACCTTGTTCAAGCAGATAAGTCGCGGCCATCTCTCCCACGGCACGATCATCCACGCGCACCGTGGGAATGCCCAACGGCTCGTAGTGCGCCAGACAGTTGACCATCGGCTTGCCGTGTTGCAGATGCGCGTCCACCAAATCACTGCGTGCCCAACCGACAATCACCCCATCACATTGATCCACCCCCTGGAGGATGGATGGGTTGAGTGGATTCATCTCCACACGCACATGCCAGGAAAGCCCTTCTTCACGGACGTAGCGGATGACGCCGCGCGTGATGTCCCGGCCGAACGCACTTAAGCCCGGGGCCACCAATCGGATTTGGGGTCGCTTGGCCATTTGGAAAAACCTATCGGACATCGACAGACGGATAATGATAACAGATCGACGCATTATGGGATAACGTCGAAACCGATCACTAGTGTAGATTACGGATAGCTCGGATGGGGGGCATCTCCGTGGTGGGCATGTACCGCCGTGCTGCGAAATGATTGCCGTAGCGAAAGGAGCAGCCCATGCAACATTCCTCTAACTCCCATCGAGCCGGTTTTCGCAAACGTGCATTCACGCTGGTTGAGTTATTGGTGGTGGTGGCGATCATTGCGCTACTCATCAGTATCCTGCTGCCTGCGCTGAACAAGGCGAAGGATGCTGCCATGCAAACCATCTGCATAGCGAACATGCGACAAGCATTCATTGGCTTTGGGACATATTCAACGGACTGGCGTGGGCATATCATCCCAACCGGTAAAGATCTGAGTATGACCAATACCTGGTATGGTGGCACATGGGTGCCAAAGCTGCTGCCCTACATCCAATACGACTGGGGAACGATTCACTGCCCAAACGCCGATTGGGCCAATCAGGTCAACAAAACCAGTCGCTGGCTGGACATGGATGGACACCGCATTCCTTATCGCATGGTCGGCTTGGTTGCCAGTGTGGGCATGAACGGCCTGCTTGGCCACCACCAAGACCCCAAGTACCCTACCGGATTTTCCGAGTGGCACCGCCACTATCCCAAGTGGTCGCAACTGACTAATCCAAGCGGCATCGTGACACTTGGCGACAGTAAAGGGAGCCAGCTTGTCGACGAATATCCCACTGACAACGCCACGCACAACTACCACATCAGCCATTCCTCCACTGCATTCATGAAATCCTCCAGCCGCCTGAAACCTCATCCCATTCGACATATCGATCGATCTGGGGGAAATCTGGTATTTAGCGATGGGCACGGAGAATTCAAGCACACTGAGGAAATCTTCGGCAAGGAAAACGAGAAACTATTCAACCCGGAACCTGGCGTCTGGCCCTATTAATAACACCTCTCCTGCCTCCCCACTGGTTCAAACGCATCCTGCCCGTCAGTGAAAGCATCCAAAGTGCATGGATGTTCCAAATAATACATTGACAGGCCGAGAAATAAGTGGTCTGATCTGTCTGTAACGATTACTGGGGTTGTACCGGGTGGACGATACACATTGAGTGAGCTTACGGGAATCGAGAGGGCACCGCGTTGCGGCGCTCTCATTCGTTGATGTGCCGCATGGATGCCTTTGCCAGACCCGTATGTCGTAAGGAGACGCACCTTGACTCACTCCCTGAAGATGATGTTGTGCCTTGTGATCGCCCTGCTGCTTGCCGGTCCTGCGGTGGCCGTGGAACAGGTGTTCGATATCACCGATGTCACTGTGGATGGTGTGGTGGATGCCACCGAAAGCACCAACGGTACGTTGTTTGATCGTTTCGGTAATGTGACGGCCGCAGCCGGCCCATCTAAGGTCGAGGATGGTTTCATCATCACCTTCGACAGCGCCCAAGGCTTCCTGACCCATCCACTGGATGGCGGCGCAGTGCTCGCTACAGGCGGCGTAAAAACTTTCGCCGCGGGGGATGTGATTGACAGCAGCCTCACCTTCACCACGTTCAGCTTTGCCACCATCGGCCCCACCGGCGATGCCGCTTCCTTCCAGGCTGACGAACGCGGATTCATCGGCTTAGAATACAACCTTTCAGGCAACACCCACTACGGCTGGGCGGAAATCACCCAGGTGGGCGATGGCTCCGTCATTGTTCACCAGTATGGCTACAACGACACTGCAGGTGCAGCTTCAACCATCATTCCCGAACCGGCTACGCTCGCCCTGCTGGGCCTTGGTGCAATGGCAATGATCCGTCGTAAAGCCAGATAACAACGGGCTTGACGCATGATGCTCATGTGCTTGACCGAAGTGGCCGACCAGTCTATTCTGTGTGGCTGCATCGGGGCGATTAGCTCAGTTGGCTAGAGCGCATGCTCGACAAGCATGAGGTCACTGGTTCGAGCCCAGTATCGCCCATTACTGCAAGTTCAGGGGAAATAAGAACTTGCAAGAATTTCTTGGCGGAATTTTGAGATGACGACGGACAGAATCGCGCGGAGCGCGCCCGCGCAACATCTGTCAATGGAGTCATTCTCATGCCTCAAGCACCCTCCTATCGCAAGCGGTCGCTTCGTGGTCGCACCTTCGCAGTCGTCACTCTCACCGACAAAATCTCAAAAAAGCGTCGTGATTTCTGGCTTGGTGAGTATGACTCATCCGAATCGCACGAGAAGTACGCACGTGTCGTCGCGGAGTGGGAAGCAGCCGGTCGCCGTTTACCCGCGCAGCAGGATGAGACGCTGACTGTCACGAAGCTGATCCACCGCTATTGGTTTGAAGGGGTGACGCAGCAGCAATACTCGGCAAGCGAGTTGCACAACCACCGCCTTGCATTGCGGATCACCAGGTCGGTTTGCGGCGATGTCCCGGCTGAAGACTTCGGCCCGAACAAACTGCGGCTCGTGCGGAACCAGATGGTGGATCGCGGCTGGGCCAGAATGAACGTCAACAGGCAGGTCCATCGCGTCAGGCAGATGTTCAAGTGGGCGGTATCCCGCGAGATTTTGCCGGTGACAGTCTACCAATCGCTTGTAACCGTTGAGTCACTTCGCAAAGGCAGGACGAAAGCCCACGAGTGCGACCCGGTGAAGCCCGCTCCGCAAGCTCTAATCGACGGATGCAAGCAACACGTTTCAGAGCAGGTAGCAGCAATGATCGATCTGCAGATGCTCACCGGCATGAGGCCCGGAGAAGTCTGCATCATGCGTCCGACAGACATCGACCAGAACGGCGACGTCTGGCTCTACAGGCCACACGATCACAAGACGGCCCATCATGATAAGGATCGGGTCATCTACCTTGGACCACGCGCACAGGCCATCGTGAGTTCGTTCATGGGGCATAAGGTGGATGGCTACCTGTTCAGCCCGATCGAGGCTGAAGCCGCCAGGCGGGAAGCCATGCACGCTGCGCGCGTCACGCCACTGTCATGCGGCAACGTACCGGGAACGAATCGTCGGTGGTCACCGATGCGCGATCGATACGATCCCAACAGCTATCGGCGAGCGGTCCAACGCGGTTGTGATGCTGCTTTCCCTCCGCATCCTCGTCTTTCCAGGCAACGGGTTGCGGGGAAGAAGGGAACCAGGTGGGAAACAAAACAAGAATGGTCCGCACGACTCGGTGAAGATGGATGGCAACGAGTCAAGGAGTGGCAGCGTGATCATCGCTTCCACCCGCATCAACTCCGACACAACTACGCAACCTCTATCCGACAACAATTTGGTATCGAAGCCGCACAGATTCTCTTGGGGCATGGTTCGGCCATCGTCACAGAGGTCTACGCAGAACGTGACATCAAGAAAGCGACCGATGTGGTTATGAAGGTGGGCTAGTTTCGGGCCTGTGATCGATATTCGATTGCTCCTCGAACGGAGATCGAATACCTGGTTGTCAAAATCGATGCGAACGCCTTTCGGCGACCGATCGGTCACACGTACTCGAAGCCCTGCGTCACGTTCCACCGCATCACCCACTCGCCAACCGTGGTGCGCCAGCCCTTGAACCGGTAGCTGTGGGTGGAGTTCGGTTCTGCTGGCCAGTTGGGTGGAGGGTTGTTCAGATTGCCTCCGCATGCTTCGGCCGTGAATTCGAGCGTCTCTGCCGGTAAGGCGTTGGCGGCATCGAACAGCCAGTATTGGTTTTCGCCCACGGGGCAGTAGCCCTGTCCATCGAATACGCTCTCGCCTATGCCCGTGTACGGCTTCTGGGCTTGATAATAGAGATCAAGCTCGCACACCAGCGGCACTCCCCCCGCTCCATAGAGGTCGGAAAATCGGATGATGGATTTGTTTTTTGTACGGCGGCATTCCGCCTGAAATCCTAACCTTCCAGCACAATAACCTGAGGCAGCGATCTTGTTCCCTGGATCAGGATCAATGGCATAGTCATTGGTAGCGTATGTGATCGCCTCAGCCCATGTGCCGAAAGACGGATCGTAACCGGTGACAAGACCCCCACCTTCAGCCTCTTGCTCGTCGTCTCCGCTCCAATTGTGATCGCCGGTGTTTTTTGTCCACACCATCAGATTGAGCGCCTTCTGAACCGCAATGAAGGTTTCGATGCGCGGGTAGTCCCACTGCTGCGGGAAACGATAGCCATCAGGTTCGCCGGTTGCCGACGTGTAGCATGGCGGGCCTCCGTCCTTTGCAGCATCGCCGTTCACGGTGGCCCAGAGGTTCTCAGGCGTCCACATTGTGATAGCCGGTTGACCGTTGTAGTTGGTGATGTCTGCGCCGGTCACGGTCACCTTGTTCTGCACGAAGTCATGGGCTTTGCCCTGGATGTAGGAGATGACATCGATCAGATTCCACGGATGTCTGCGACCATAGGGCGGATCATCTGAAAATGGCCAAAGAACATAATCCCACTCTTCGCCAACAAGCTGCGGCGGACTGTCACCGAGCGCAACCTCTCGCTCACTGACCGCTGCGACGAACTCATTCAAGATCGACAGGGCGGTAAAGTCATGAACGCCAGTTGAGAGGTCAGTCCAACCCATGTTCACTAAGCCCTCCAGCACACGTCGTACTGGCAACCACACTCCGGGATTGCATAGCCATCGATCGTCACCGAACCGATGGTGGTTTGCCGGTCGCCAGGCACATACGCAATGACCGGGTTGTTGCGAACCACCAGGCCGATGGCCTTGTCGGTTTCGTCGTTCAGCCTGATGTACGTGTCCACATCCTCAGCCGATGGGGATGGCGGGATGGCATTGCTTGAGGTCATACTGATGCAGGCGGCATATGCGGGAAACTTCTGGTCCACCTTGGGCGACGTCCAGTGCGAACCGTCGCTGTTCTTGGTATCCCAGGTGTAGGCGTAGCGGCAACTTTGTGCTGGTTGACATCCCAAACGCACGACTGCCCACTTGGTGCCGGTACCAGCCTCCTTCCAGAGAATCTGTGTCGTACCACTCGGAGCACTGGCCAGCATTGATGCATCGGAGTCGATCACCGTGGCGTACCCATGCCCCTCGTCAATGACGTTGATCTGTACCGGGCATGCTCCGTGGATGAATGCCTGCCCAATCTTCCCATCGACAAGCGGTTCAGCCAGGATGGCGAAGTTGCCGCCGTGAACATTGAGCGTAGGTGTCACGCACGAAAGCGCCACGCGACTCCGGAAAGTATTCTCATTGGCATCCGGGGCGACGAGCGGCGCATCGATGCCAAGGATGCCGAACTGCCCCACCGTCTCTCCGCTGTCGTTACGCACCATCACCGTTCCGGGAAACTGGACGCCAGAAGCATTCCCCTTCCCGATGTTGTGTGTGCGGTTCTTATGAGCGCGTGCGGCATCGATCATGGAGTTGAACATCTTTGCCGTGATCGACAACGGATCGCCGCGTTTTACTTTCTTCATATCGCTCATGTGCCAATCCCTAACGCGCTGAAGTCACCATACTCATACACCTTCTCGATGTAGACAGCGGACGGCTTTTTGATGATTTGTTCCTCGTCAACAGCGTTCTCGTACAGCACCCACAGATACTCCCACCCCATCTTGTCGATGCCGGTGATGCCACCGACAGGGAAGTTGGTTCGGTTCGGGCTACCGGCGAAGCTGTAGGTGATCTCCCAATCGTCTTCCGACTCGCGGTACGAGCCGGATGCACCAAGGAACAAGCACTCGCTACCGGCAAGACCTTTGAATGGAGCGTTGTTCACCTTGCCCGTCAGGCCGAACAGCGTCGCTTTGTATGCGTTATCAACGATTGCGGCATCGATGTAATGGGTTTCTGTGAAGGTGTAGACAGGGACGGTGATGTCCACCCCTTCGACGTTGTCACCGGCGACACCGATCGCACCTTGCATGTTTGGCGCCACCGGATCGCCGGGATTCTGCGGGGTGTTGGGATACTTCTCGACCGTCTGCAATGATTGTGTGATGTGCTGCGTACCACCGCCCGTATCGAAGCTGAACGCCGAATCACCGGTCTGCGGTGTACTGAATTCCAGCGAACCATAGTTGACGGTCGCGATCCAGATACACACGTCATCGTTCGACGCATCAACAAATTCAGGCTCGATGCGTGGCTTCTGACGATACAGCCCCTCGAACATGGCTGGCGCCGTCGCCTTCAGTTCGGTCATGGCCGCGTTCTGGCTGGCCGTGCCACGAATGGCATAGATCAGCTCAGCGGACTCACCGTCTACGAGTGATCGAGATTCAGCTTTCTCGGTAACAGTTACCGGCACGTGGGTGTTCTTTCTAGGCGAACGTCATGCCGCCATTGTTCGCGGCCTCGACCAGCCGTCCTGTGTTCTTCGCGGTTTGTTCCGTAGCCTTTGCAGTGCGATCTGCCGCGGTACCACCCGCCAAGCGTTCGGCAACGGCAGCACTGAAACTCCCTGCTGCACTTGCCTTCGCCAAAGCATCGCCAATCGATTGACTACCACTCAGCCCCGAGAGAATGCTCTGCAATGAATCCAACGCAGGTGGACCCATCACACCTTCCGGCCCATCGTCGGAACCACGCCCCCCTGCTTCACTGTTTGCATTCTTAATAGCTGCATCCCAATCAGCTTTTGCCTTTTTCAGTTCTTCATCAGCCGCCTCTAATCTCTTTTTCTTTTCGGCCTCAATGTTCGCAATCGCCTTCTTGTGTTCATCGTCAATCTTCTTGAGCCTGTCCGTGTGCCGTTCGGCTTCGGCATCTCTACTTTCTGCACGTTCAGCTTCAATCGCAGCCAGGCGTTCCTTTTTTTCTTTGTCGATAGCGGCAAGCTTGGCCTTCAACGCCTCGTCGGCTTTGGCATTATCTTTTTCCGCGCGCTCCCTCGCTCTCTCGTATGCCGATTTCGCGTCAGCTATGGCCTTCGGGGTCGTCCCCACCGGCGCATCATTTGCAGCCGCAAACGCCAAATCCGCAGCTTCCTTCGCGGCATCACTTACGACTCCAAGCACTCTCAGCAATCGGCCCCATCTCGCAGCAACGTGCCTTGACAGATAGTCGAAAGCAGACGATGCAACATCAACGATATTTCCCCACGACTTCGATGCCTGTTCGGTAACAAACTGCCAGATCGATGATGTGGTATTTGCCGCAGCCTGAGCTTGCTTAGAATCCCAAATGCTTTCCCATACCGATTTATTGACGTTCCACATCTTCTCCAGAACCGATGACGTAACAGCCCATGCCTTCTGGATATTTGAGCACGCCTTCTGCCAGTAGGTTTGGGCTAAGCCAGAGAATTCTTCCCAGTAGATTCCAAGCGTGTTCCACTGCTTTATCAACTCGTTCGTTACGATTGACCACACGCTTGAAACGGATGATGAGAAGCGAGTCCACACATCAGAAAGGAATGACGTCGTCTCGATCCATGCAACCTTCATGGCATGCCACACTGCCTCGGCAATATTCAGGGCGCCATAGAATGCGTCATAAGCCACACTCAAAAACTTCTGCTTGAACCACAACCACACGTCAAGCAACTTCCTAGTTCCAGTCAGCCATGCAACCTTCAGCGATGCCCACAAGACTTTCGCAGCCGCAACAACATCCCCCTTAACTAGGGCCTTACCGATTGCTCCCAACGTAGTAGAGACAACCCCCTTCAACGCTTTGAACTTCTCACCCAGCCACTTGATCGCCTTGCCGCCGATCCCGGTTGCGTAGACCAGGTATCCACCCAGCGCAACCACCGCAGCAATCACCAGGCCGATCGGCGACAACAAGGCACCAAGTACAGTCACAATGGCGCCAAGAACGGCACCGACTGTGGTAGCGATCGACGCTAACGCTCCAAACACCACACCAGCGCCGACGATGGCCGTTCCCACTACCGCGATGGCAGCGCCCACACCCGCAACGATGGCCGCGACCTTGAAGGCAGCCACGACCAATTCACGGTTCTTCTGGATGAAGTCACCGAACCAGCGAACACCATCGGCGACCTTCTTCACCAGTGGCGTCACTACCGGAAGCAAAGCCGAACCGATCTCAACCGCGGTATCTTCGATTGATGCCCGCAGGGCCTTCATTTGATTTGCGAATGAGCCGGATGTGCGTGTCGCGTCGCCCTGCGCTGCGGTCGTCCCCTTCAGGATGATCTTCAACCGAGCAAGTACCTTCTGCTGATCGGTTGCCTTCTTGGGATCAAGTCCATCCTGAAGAAGCTGCTGCTTGACCGCGGCTTCACTGACGATCACCCCGTACTTCTTCATCACTTCGCCACTGCCGGTCATGGCAGCGTGCAGATCACGCATCGTGTCCGTGTCCTGCATGTTGTTGAACGAAGCCAGATCGACAGCCAGCTTCGTGATCTGCTTGGACATCTCGGTCGCTGCACCAGGCTCAAAGCCAATCGGCACAAGCAAGTCCTGAGTGCCAGCCAGAAACTCCGCAGTCTGCTTCTTCGAACGCCCCACCTGCTTCGCGTAGTTGTCTCCCCACGCCTTCACATCCTTCGACGACTTGCCGAACACCGTCTCGAACTTCGACATGACCTCTTGCATGTCCGATGCGGCCTTGATCGTGGGTATGAACGCTCCGGCAATGGCACCACCCGCGGCGAAAATCTTCGCCCCGATGCTCTGCACGGAAAGGCCGAACGTCTTCACCTTCCGTTCAGCCGCGCGCAGACCGCGCACGAGCTTGCTGTCCTCAGCGAACAACTCGACGAAAGCGCGGCCTGCGCGAATGGCACCAGTTGGAGGCATACGTCAGTTCCCCTTCTGGCCATCCATGCGGTCAACCACGTTGGACATCTCACGCCGCACCTTGGCGAAGTTGATGATTCGCTCCATGAGCGATCCAACCAACACGCCGATGCAGCCGACACCGATCACGAGCATGATGACTTCCATCACGACGTTCCCTTCTGGCGCTTCGCGCCTTTGATATTGGAGATCACCCCCGGCAGGATCAGCCACGCCCCCAAGCCAACCGCTACCGCGATCCAGACCCACGATGGCAGGCTCGGCAAGCCGATCGCCAGCGTCATCACTGCCGCCCCTGCTGCTATCGTGTATGTGCCTGCTGTTGTCGGGATCAGTGGAAACCACTTCTTGGCCACGAACGCGCCGATCCCCACCAGCATCAGCAATGGACCGATCACCCACGCGATCCAAGTCTTGTCCGCGGCGATCATGGCAGGAGTCTGCTCTTGAGCCGCCCCGGTCGTCACCGTCACTTCCCCCACCGTCACTGTGGCGGGGGTCACCGCTTTTCCCGGCTGTTCTACCTCGATTTCAGTGCCGTCTTCCTGGACGATCCAGATTCGACCAGGATTCGTACACGCAGCCAGAAGTACCGCCACGCCAAAGACGCACAGGATTTCGCGGAACATCGCGAGTCACTTTCCGGTGAATGCCTTGCGCATGACACCGATATTTGTTCCATCAATTTCGATCACATCATCCGTGACAACTTGATCAGCAAACGGGTTGAAGTCATCCGGCTTGAATGGCTTCGTCTTCTTCGGGTCACGATTCACGTTGGCCAGCATCGCTGCCAGAAACGCCGTGTGCTCCCATCGCTCACGCGACCGACCATCCGACATCAAGACAAGCTGCCGAAGCGTCAGTTCTCGGAGTTCGGTGCTTCCGATTCCAATGCTTCCGGCGAGTCGCCAGACATTGCCCCATGTATCGCTCGATTCACGTCGAGATCGTCCAGGCGAGCGTCGACGGCGCTTACTGCCGCGTCGATCATCTCCGCCTGCTTCGCTACCGCCTTCGCTCGATCCGTCCGCCCCCGGCTGCGGAAAAAATCGATGAGTTCCTCGTAGAACGCCTTTTGCGCGGCGAGCAACGTTTCGCCATCGAAGCTGTTCCGAACATCTTCAGCCGTCATGTCATGCTTCTCGAACTGACTCTGAAGCATCTCGCAGATGACTTCACCCAAGAGCATTTCGTCGGTTCCCAGGCGGGTCAACAACGGCGGATCGCCAGCTTCAGGCTGAAGCAGGTCAACGTTCAGCTTTTCCTTGACGGCCATCGCTACACCAAGATTGAGCGTGAGCGTCCATTCCCGCTTGGTGGTATCAGTGAATGTCTTCATCAGGCTACCTCCACCCATTCTTCGAACTTCGCCAGCTTCGCCGTCACGCTGACCATGACGCCTTCTTCCAGCGGTTCGCTGCGGCTGAAATTGGTGATGCTGAAGTCGCCACGCGGCCCTTCGCTGCCAGAAGTCGCCTTCTCACCAGTGAGCGCCGCCAGGGCGACAGTCCCGGACGACAGGAACGCCGTCTTCATAGCTTCGTATTGAGTGTTGCCCGGTTCGTACAGCATCTCGAATTCGACCGTGCAGTCGCGCAACGTCGCTGCGGTCCCACGCCAACCGCCATTGGCGCGGGTTGTTACGTCGGCTTCACCCGCTTCAAGGTTGAGCGTCACATCCTTGACGTTCGTAATTTCATTCTGGCTCGCCAGGTCCACACCCGCAGCGCCCTGGTAAACCTTTGCATTCATACCTAGAACAAACGTTGCCATGATTCAGTGCTCCTTCACTTAATGCTGTTCGCCCAAAGGTCGTCCAGCTTTGGTTTTGTTTCTTCAAATGCTGGCCCCATGAACGGACGCGCCGCCGTGCCAGCTTTTCCTTCTTCCAGAATCTCCGGGATCGTCATGGACCGCTTTTGATTCGATGCAGGCCCAATCACAACTGATTCAGTGGCCTGATCCCAACCAAACAGAATGTGCTTCAACCCCTTGAAGCCCGGTTTGATCTTTTTCAGTCCCGCCTTCTTTCTCCGACGATTCGCCTTTTGGATGCGAGCGCCAACATGGTCGTAAGGTGGCTGACCAGGCGAAGACGATCCCTTCAATCGTGTCTGGATCAGGCTCTTGGCAGCAGTACGCACCTTGCCCCCGAACTTGCCGAACACACGGCGTTTCACAGGATCAACCTTCCGCATCACCGCGGATGAGTCGAAGAACATCTTTTTGACGTCGAATCCAATCACTGGTCACTTCCTTGCGGAGCTAGCCTGACGGACAGCTTGCCTGCTGCTAGCAGATCGTCATCTGTCAGATTCCACAGCCTGTAGTGGTGATTACCAACAACCAGATTCGTCGCGGGATCACTCGTGATGGTCACTTCGTTTTGGTCATCGCCGCCGACTGTGCAATCGTCAAGCTGCCACAGCACATCACCTTCGTCATCGTGAGCAACGAAGCGCAGTGACTTGCCTTGCAGCGAGACTGGCTGGCTGTTTGCATCGAATACAGCCAAAACTATCGTGGTGCTCGCATTCTGCGCCAATACCAGACGCCGATCCGTTGGCCCCGCAGTGGCAAAGTATT
>JANQFT010000383.1 GCA_028277685.1 Phycisphaeraceae bacterium | reverse complement strand
GGCCGGGAATTTCCGGGTATTCATCTTTCAGGAGAATGTCGTCCGTCTTAGCCATCCACTGATCAAGCCGATGGCGCATGTCTGTCAGCGCTTCGGCATGCCGGGCATCATCCACCAGGTTCTGTCGTTCATGTGGATCGAACATCAGGTCGAACAGTTGTTCTCGGTCTTCTTCGTAATCGGCCCAGCCGTGGTCGTGCCAAAGGGTTTTGCTGATCGAGTCATCGCAGTTGCCCATCACCGGTTTGTTGCGCGGGCCGTACTTGCGAATGTACTTGTAGCGCTTCGTGCGAACGCATCGCTTCGGTTCGAGCGCGGCGTGATACGTCACTTCACTGAATACCTGCTCGTTCACTTCATCCACATCGTCGCGCATCAACGGCATCAAACTCTTGCCTTGCAGCCAGTCGGGATGATCGACACCACATACATCGCAAAGCGTGGGGAACAGGTCGATCTGGCTGACTAGAGCATCAATGACCTTACCGCCGTTAAACAGCGACGCATCCCCACTTCCGGGAGTGGGGCCGCGCACGATGAGGAACACGCCCATGCCATGGTCGGTGAGACTGCACTTCATACCGGGGAAGGCGATGCCGTGATCGGTGGTGGCAATGACGATGGTGTTGTCGGCCAGGCCTGTTTCATCCAATGCATCAAACACCTTGCCGAAGCCATCATCTAATGCCCGGGCGCTGGCTTTGTAACATGCCATGTCGCGCCGGGTTTCTGGGGTATCGGGCAACACTGCCGGGGGTATGCAGTAGCGTTCATCTTCAGCCGGCACATCCGATGGTTCAGCGAATTCACGGTGAGTATCGCCCATGCCAACTGAAAGGAAGAACGGTCGATCACCTCGACCGGGTTGCTTCAACCATTCGGCCGCGGTCGGTCCGCACACCGCAGCATGACCATCACCGGTGATGAACTCATCGTAACCAATCGTTTCCGCCGCCCCTTCAACCCACTTGTTAGCGATATGCTGAATGCCGCACAGCGCGCTGTGGTATCCCACCTTCCGCAATGTATGCAGGATGTGTTGCGAATAATCGTTCAGTGAATGCCCGCGATGGGCCAAACCCAACATGCCGCAACTGTGCGGTGCCATGCCGGTCAACAGCGAAGCGCGTGCCGGGCTGCACGTCGGGCCTGCGGTGAAGGCGTGGCGGAATAACGTGCCTTGCTCTGCGAGTTTCTGCAGTGCCGGCGTGGAGATGTTGTGGCCATACGGCTGAATGTAGCGGCCGCTGTCGTGCGAGTGGATATAAACAACGTTCGGGCGATCGGCCATGGGATGCTCCTTGGGTGGAGCATTCAGGGATAGCGAGATGTCACACGAGAATCAAGGGCGGCACGTTAACGCGATAACACAACGATCGATTCGTTGAGGACCTACCCAAAGCGCAGCCTGGTATCCTTGTAGTTCAATTAACAAGAAACCGTGCGGAGTGTCCAGAATTATTGGGCAAGCTAGGCAGGACTCGTATGAGTCCAACTTAGATGCAAAATAGCGATCGTTTCTGTGGTTGGCAATCGGTGCTTTCAGTTCAAAGCATCGCTTTCCCACAGGCGCAAGTGCTTCAAAGGCAAAGGTCTAACAAAAACGGAGACTCCCAGAACAGTAGAATTTTACCATGTCGACCGTACCCGCCGGGATATGAGACATTGGTAGATCACGCCAAGAGGCGCGCGTCTAAATACCTCAAATGAATGGTTCAAAATCACCAATTGGGGACAACAACAGCAAACAACAGAGACTGCCCTAACTGACGGCACAAATAAGACTTGGGCGCCAAACCCCATTGCCATGCAATAGGTTGCAAATATCGTGACCCGCTAATCCAACCCTCTCCGCGCTCCGAATCGCCGGAACGCACCCGCAGCCACACTTGCTGCAGAACACGAGGTGTTACTCTAGTCGGTCTTCTCCGATCATGGTGATCACATCCAGCATCATGAACATGCTCTTTTGCGTAAGTTTGGCTAGTTTTGGACCAATCCCAATCATGCGGCACGGCGGCGTGTTGACAACAAAACCAATCCACCCAGCAATGCGATGGTCATCGGTTCGGGGACATGCGTGATGACGCGATTTGTGAATGCGCCCGAGATGTTCCCGTCAACGGATAACCATGGTGTTTGCTCAATGATCGACACACTCATCCCATGGAGTAAGCGATACTCAATCGTGCCGTTGAGTGTCAGGTCACCGGTGATATGCAGGATGTCAAATTCCCCTGGCGAGGTACCGAGAATATCGATGCGAAGGGTGCCGTTCTCGTCAAGTACGAGATCACCATCAATGATGAGTGTTCCAGGCGACTGACCCGGCGCGAGGATATTGGTGTTGGTAAGGTTGGCACAAGTGATCGAGCCGGTCCCTTCAATGGTTCCGTAATTGATAATTTGGCCTGCCGTGAGATTGCCCTCGTCCATACGCAGTAAGTTTCTGACATACACCGTGTCGGCTATCACCGAACCACCATCGAGAATTTCCAGCACACCGTTGTCGGAATTAGGGAAATAAGGATGGGGAATGGGATACCGATAGGAATAGCGCCCAACATGGAGCGTTTGCCCGGTTACCCAGGTTGAGCCAGCCCCTTCGACCTTGACTAGGCCATTGCCCGATGCCCCGAAGCGAAAGTCGTTGTATGCACCAATGTGACTATCAGCAGCGGTAGACACCGCAGCCCCATGGAGGATCCGCATCGTGCCATTGCCTTTGTGACCTACATGCAGGGAGTACCTGCTTTCCCAACTCGTACCTGCACCAGTGACTGTCAGATCACCGATCGAATCTTCGTTGTATCCGATGTAGCCACTGCTGCATTTTATCGCGGTGCCGTTTGAGACAATAACATGAGCTTCAGCATCATGACCAATGCTCACATCTCCCCTGCCATCAAACGCTATTTGGAAGCTGATGTTCCCGTCGTTCATGGTTCTCTGAGTTTGGAATACGGCGGGCTTCTGGCCTGAATTGAACGTGGCGTCTTCATCGAAAGCCCAGGTATACATTTCGACTTTGCCGGTACCGGTGATGTTGAACAACGGTAAATTAGCAGCTTCGCTGAGATTCACATCAACAATGCCGAGCATTCCATGATCAAGGTTAACGACCGAGCTGCTATACGCACGGTAACTCGACATGGTGACACGTCCACCATTGCGAATGTTGAGCACACTGTTGCGGCCCACGGTCAAGTCACCATCGATGTCCCAGGTGGAACCGTTACCATCCACATCAACCGTGCCAACGGTTGATGAATGGTAGTAGTAGCTTCCGATGTACGCTCCTGCAGATATGACCTTACCACCGTTGTTGATGTTCAATTCATACCCCACGTGCAGCGTGTTGCCAATCGCCCAGGAAGACTGTGGCCCGGAGACGTTTACTACGCTGGAACTGTTGCCGTCAATCCGCGCGTAACCTTCGGTCACCACACTGCCGCTGGCGAGAATATTCAAACTTCCTTGGCCTCCGAAACCTACTTCCAGGTTGACATTCGTCCAAGTCGCCCCGTTACCCTCAACGGTTACTGTACCAACTGCGTTTGCGCTGCTGCCGATTTGGGAATCGCCGTGGCTGGACACCGCCGCTCCATTGTTGATGTGAAGCGTACCCGAACCTTCGTAGCCAACGAAGAGCGTATCAGAATGATTCCATTGCGTGCCATGACCATTAACAATAACAGTGCCACGGGAACCAGCCTGATAACCAATGTAGCCCCGCGTGCCTTCGACCACTGCCCCGTTGATGATCGACATGCTGGCCTGACCGGTGCAACCAACACCGGAGAAACCCTTGCCATCCAGCACGACATCAAGCGTTACATCTAAATCTGTTGATGCGCTGAAGGGATTGTCGAGATCCCGCACGGTGTTGGATGCATCAAAGACCACATCGCGATCGAACATCCACGAATGCGTAACAAACCTGCCTAAGCCGGCAACACCATAAAACTCTTTGGAAACAATCGTGCTCTCGTGGATCGTGTCGAGTTCAAGCGTACCGCCGTTCAGCTGGACCTGACTTTGACTATTGATGTACAAGCTTTTCGCGTGAACGCGTCCGCCGTCATTGATGTTCAGTATACCGGTACCGGAACTGCCCACGTTCAGGTGACCGGTAGAGACCCATTCAGAATCGTGCCCAGTGACAGTGACCGTGCCGGTTGCACCGTGTTTGTATCCGATGGTCCCATCAATGCCAGAAATCTTGCTACCGTTACTGATGGTCAGGCTACCCTCGTTGGTGTAGCCAGCTCCGATGGTACCCGTGCCGTCGAACACGAAGTTCATGGTGACGTTCTGATCCACACCATTATTCAAGTGTAACTGCGCCGTGTTGGTCCCCGAGTTCACAAGGAGTTCACGGTTGTCGTCGACAATCCAGCCGTGGGTGGTTAGCACACCTGTACCGGTGAGTGCATCGGTCCGTGAGATCAAGTTCACCGTTTCGAGTGAGCCACCTGCGAATACAACGGTTGCGTTGTTTCTGTTGTTGATATCAACGTTTGTTGTACCGCCTACCGAAACCAGGCCGTCATTGGCGATGGTGAGGCTGGCCGTTCCCTGGGAACCTATATTCAGGTTTTTGCCAATGGTCCAAAGCGAACCCGCTCCATCGACAGTTACATGACCAACAGCATTGCTGTTGTATGAAGCGATACTGGCGTATTGCTCGACATGGACGGCCCCACCATTGATGATGTTGAGCGTGCCGGTGCCGTACTGGCCGACATTCAAGTTTTTATCGATATGCCAGGTTGAACCTGCGCCATCAACGGTGACAACACCAACCGCATCCTCATCGAAACCAATGATTCCATCGGTCGAGCTTGCGGCACTGCCATTTGCGATGGTCAGGCTACCGGTGTGGTAGTAACCGGCACCGACGACATCTGAACCGTCGAATGACACGTTGAGATTGATATTCTGATTGCTGTGATCGTTCAGCAACACCTGACTACTGGTCAATCCGCTATCCAGAACCAGATCCGTACCATCGACCACCCAGCCCTTGAGAGAGATCGAGCCGTTGCCATGCAGATCAGCGGCATTTGCGGTCAGGCCGACCGTTTGTAGCGTGCCGCCATCCAAATGAAGCACGCCGCCTTTTCCATAACGATTGATGATGGTTGATCTGCCGACGGTAACCAGCCCGCCATTGGAGATGCACAACGTACCCGGTCCGTCATCCCCAACTTCCATGAACTGGCCGACCTGCCATCGTGAGCCAACACCATCGATCGTTACCGAGCCAGACCCCTTGGTTCCAAAGCCGATGTACCCGCTGGTTCCGCATATGACCGCACCCCCATTGGTGACGCTCATCACGCCCGTACCATCGCGGCCTACTCCGATTTGACCTGCACTGACCCAACTGGAACCCGCGCCATCCACATTGACTTGCCCGTGAGAGGCGCTTAGGTAACCGACGTAACCACTTTCATCGGTGCTGACGGTTGCACCATTGGAAATGTCGAGCGTGCCTTCGCCTTGGTTCCCCACGTACATCCAACGCTTGCTGCTAAAAAGTGAGTTGATGCCATCAACGGTTACCGCGCCAACCGAGTTGGCTTGGTCACCGAACCTTGACTCTCCGTTGGCGGATGCCTTTCCGCCGTTTGTGATGATCATCTCCCCCTCGCCCTGACGACCGATGGTGCAGTTGGCGTTCAAAATCCATGCTGCCCCTTCTCCGTCGATGGTCACGGTTCCCTGCCCCGTTGGGTTGTGGCCCACGTAACCGAACACGCCGCGTACAACACTGCCGTTGGAGACAGCCATGCTGCCTGCCCCACTGGCACCGGCGCCGGTATCGCCTTGGCCATCGAATATCAGATTCATCGTGATGTTCTGACCCGCGCCATCATCCACAACCACCTGAGTGGTGTTGGTGCCTTGATCGAATACTGCATCCGCGCCATCAATGATCCAGCCATGGGTGGTGACGGTACCGTTGCCGCGTAAATCGCTTGCCGTTGCAACCAGGTTATCCGTCTTAAGCACGCCTCCGTCCATGGCAATGTAGCTGTTGTTCTGCCTGTCGTTGACAAATGTTTCGCCGTTGACGGTCACCATGCCACCGTCGCGAATGTTGAGTATGCCCTGACCGTAGTAACCAACGTGCAGGTCACTATCGACAAGCCATGAGGACATCGCGCCTTCCACTGTGACTGTTGACTCGCTGTAGTAATGATGGCCAATGGTGGCGATCGAATAGCCGGATGTGACGGTGCCACCATCGGTGATACTCAGCGTGGCATTGCCGTTGTAGCCGACAAACAAGGAACCGTTTGTCTGCAAAGACGCATCCGATCCGCTCACGGCGACCGCAGCAGTCGAATTCCTCTGGTCGGCCAAGAACGTTGAGCCTGTAACGAGTGCTGTTCCCCCGTTGGTAATGTTGAGTTGCCCGGCGCCAGACCTACCGACGAACAGCGAATAGCTATCCCAGGTCGAATCATTGCCATTCACGTTCACTGTGCCGGTTGCGTCAGTGCCGAAAGCAATGTACGTCGTGTTGCTGGTGCTGACACTGCCACCGTTGGTGATATCCAGAGTACCCGCGCCGTTGTTGCCAACGTAGAAGTATCCATCGATATCCCACCTTGAGTCGGCCCCATCTACCGTAGCGGTGCCGGAAGAACCAGCGTTGTGTCCAATGTACCCGCGGTTGCCTTGGATTTGGCTACCATTGCTTACCACCATGCTGCCGGTGCCGGTGTCACCAACACCGGTTGCGCCCGCACCATCGAACACCAGTTCAAAGGTGATCCCCGGATTGCTGCCTGTTATGGTGGTTTGTGTGGTGTTGGAGCCATTGTCGAATCGCACGTCCGCGCCATCGATAATCCAGCCATGCACTGCGACGGTGCCGGTGCCGGTCAGCGCCGAACCGCCAGCATACAATGTACCTGTTTCCAGCCTGCCGTTATCAAAGTTGATCGTGCCGCCTGAACCGATATGCGTCTCGTCGCCGACCGTGACCACGCCGCCATCGTTGATATTCAGCACGCCCGTTCCGCCCGTGCCGATGTGAAGGTCGTTGCCGATATTCCAGGATGAGCCTGCCCCGGTGACGGTAACGTCGCTCTCACCATTGGCGTAGTAACTGACTCTGCCGTCTGTTCCGGTGAAAACAGCGGCACCATTGGCGATTCGCAACGAAGCAGCCTGTGAACTACCGCCCTCGATCGAGGTGTTCTTATCTGTGGTCCATGTGGAATTTGCGCCATCTACGATGGCAGTGCTTCCTAAGTTAACTCCCATTGATTCTGAGTGAATCTGCCCGCCGTTTGTGATCGTGAGTTCGCCGCGACTAACCGCGAGTGATCCTGAAGCAGTCCACAGGGAACCTGCTCCATCCACCGTAACTGACCCGCTTCCATTGGTTGAACGGCCGAGGTTTGCGCTTTTGCAGGAAACAACTGCCCCGTTGAGAATGTTCAATATGCCATGCCCGTCGTACCCAACATTCAGATGGTCACTGTTCTGCCATACGGAACCCGCTCCATCTACTGTCACGGTGCCGGAAGAACCTCTTAAGTAGCCAATGCTGCCATACGTTCCCTGCACCACACTGCCGTGGCTAATGGTCATGCTGCCGATGCCAGCATAACCCGCGCCCGTGGGATTGCTTCCGTCAAAAATGAGTTGCGCGGTGATGTTCTGGTTTACCCCATCTGTAAGAAGAGCGCGACCCACATTCGTTCCACTGTCGAACACCGCATCGGCATCGACGATCCATCCGTGGGCAATCAGGTTTCCCGTACCGATCAGGTATTCGGGGCGACTTCGCAGGTAACCGGTCTCCAGCGTACCGCCGTCGAAATGGATGACGCTTCCGTTGTTACGGTTGTTCAGATCAACATACGTCGTTCCTGCGATAGAAACATGCCCACCGTTCGAGATGTTAAGTATACCCGGTCCGTAATAGCCAACTTCTAAGTACTTCGCGGTGCTTATCCACCTCGATCCTTCACCATCTACGGTTACGGTGCTGCTCCCGTAACCTGAACCTGACCCATTACCAATGCGATTCCTCTCTTCCCCGGTGCGCACCACGCCGCCGTTGGTAATGTTCAATGTGCCAGACCCTCTGGTGCCTAAAGTCATGCCACCCGCCAGATTTAACTCAGAACCAGCACCATCGACTGTCACGATGCCGGCGGTATCGTTGTAGTAGCTGATACTTGCAGTTGCTGCAGCGACGTAGCCACCATTGGTAATACTGAGCGTTCCCGAGCCATGGTTTCCCACCATGAGGCTGCGGTTGTTGGTGATGATCCATGACGAATCCTCACCGTCCACAGTGACCGCACCGAAAGCGTCTTCTATCTGGCCAATGTAGCCACCACTTGACATCACCGTGCCGCCGCCAGTGATGTTCAAAGCGCCTGAGCCTTTCCAGCCTACGAATAAGACATCTGACGTCGACCATGTTGAGCTTGGGCCATTCACCGTCACCGTGCCATCGGAGTCTTCGTTGTAGCCGATGTAGCCATACCTACTGGCAATCGCGCTGCCGTTGGCAATGGTGAGGTTGCCGGTATCGTTGTAGCCTGCGCCGACAACACCCGTACCATCGAACAGCAGGTTCATCGTGATGTTCTTGTCTACACCATTGCCTAGAACCACCGACGTGCTATTCGAGCCATTGCCGAAGGTGACATCTGTACCATCGACGATCCAGCCGTGCGTGTGAATCGTGCCCGTACCCAGCAGATCTGTGCCTGCTGCGTAGAGCGTGTTGGTATCGAGGGTACCACCGTCGAACGTGATGGCACTGCCCAATTCGTCATTGAAGATTTCTGTTTGGCCCCCAACAGATATCGCGCCGCCGTCGGCAATGGTGACGTGGCTGAGACCTCGCTCGCCAATCTCGAAATCTTCTGCGATGTTCCAGGTTGCGCCCGCACCACGCACCTGGATATTAGCTGTCCCCCCGTAACCAGACGCCATGCCCCTATCGGTATTAATCGCCGCGCCGTTAAGCACGTTCACTGCGCCTCCGCCGCGGTAGCCAACACGTAGCCATTCGGCTGTCAGAGTTGAACCCGGGCCGTCCAGCGTCACTGTTCCCGATGCACCAATTTCGGGTGCTATACTCACTGATTCTGCTTCTACAACTCCACCACTGGTAACATTCAGCGTGCCCTCGCCAAATTCACCAACATAGAGGCGCTGCGACATCAACCATGCTGAACCTTTGCCATCAACCGTCATCGTGCCGGATGCGCCACTGTTCTGACCGATGTGGCCGGTTGTGCCTTGAATGATGGTGCCGTTGGCGATGATCATGCTGCCGGTGCCAACGTAACCTGCGCCCGTGTCCGTGGGGGCATCAAGCTCCAGATTGATCGTGATGCTTTCATTCGGCGCGTTACTCACCACCGCCTGCCCCGAGGTGCTGCCACCCTCGAACACCATGTCTGCGCCATCGATTAACCAACCGTGTGTCGTCAGTGTGCCGTTGCCTCGCAGTTTGGTTGCATCGCCGTAGAACTGGCCGGTATTCAGTGTTCCGTCATCAAAAATGATGGTACTGCCCACGGAATTCCTGTCCAGGTAAGTCGCGCCTCCAACGGAGACCTGCCCCCTATCTTCAACGCGCAGCGTGGCCACACCGCGATAGCCGATGTTCAGGTCCCTGGATACGTTCCAAGTCGATCCCGCACCGCTGACAGTGGCTTCTGCTGACGACCCCACATGATCGGCAAGTATGGTGTTGTTACCTGTCGAAAGCAATCCACCATTGGTGACGTTCAGCGTGCCCGAGCCTTTAAAGCCTACGTAGAGACCATTAAGCGTTACTGAGCTGCCAACTCCATCCACACTGAGCGTGCCTGTCGCAATCGAATAGTTCGCGATGGTGATCCCGCTGCCGGACAATGTCGCACCACCCGTAACATTCAGCGCGCCGGTACCCTGGTAGCCGACAATCCCACTGTAGACATCCCATGTGGTTCCCGTGCCATCGATCGAAACCGTTCCGCTCGAACCGGAGTAATGGCCCACATAAGCTCGGTAACAATCGAGGGTACTGCCACCGTCAGCCGACAGGATGCTGACCTTGCCCGGGTTAATCCCGATGTAGGCAGTGGTGGAACTGGTCCATGTGGTTGGATCAGTCGGAGTGACTTCGCCGACATCACCGCCAACTGTAATCTCCGCTCCGCTAGGCACGGCGACAAATAACATGACCGCCAGCGCGCATCGATACAAACCGCCCAAGCATCTTCTCTCGTCCAGCAACTTCATATTGGATGACTCCCGCCCGAAAGACTCCCACACAACAGAACATATGTTGACATCTCAATTGTGTCGAGTCAAGAACTTCATTTCTCTGACCTATCCACAGTTGGTTTAAAGCTTCAAGCAAACGACCTCGAAAGCGTGTTAATAGGGTTAGTTCTCTAGGTATACGTCGCAGCATGTAAAGGAGGTTGCGATGGATCGTTGGCACAAAATGACCTGGTTGCTATCGGCGTGCACGGTGGTGTCGCGCTAACCTCAAGCCAAACATTGGTCGCCGCGGCGGTAGTGTTTCAGCAATTTGCCAAGGCTTGTGCGCAGGTTACAGGCCGGAGTGACAGAACGTTGACTTTAGGTGGTAGGCGAAATTCACCAAGGAGGGTCACCGCCCTGGCGCACCCAAAAATGTGTCCTAAATGAACGACCAACAACCCCTAATTCGGGATAACAACAGCGAACCAAAGAGATTGCTCTAACCACCCCCGACAACGACATTTATGCCGTAAAATACTATTGTAGCCCAACTTACGAATATTGCGCCACACTAATCCCACACTCTCCGGGTTACAGTCATCTGGCGTTCGTCGAAGCCGCGAAGAGACGACCGATTCATGGACGGAGCGTTATGGCCTCATGAAAGGCCATGCCGACTTGGGCACCCAAGCGGTACCAGTCCGCGATGTTCCATCGCCGGTCGAAGCATGTCTCCAGTGTCATGCAGAACCGCGCGTTGAGTGTCTGGTACGCCCAAGTTTCCGTCGAAGGGTGTTCCCAACCCGTGTCCTTTTCACCCAGACGTGGTTCGAGCCGACGTAGCGTCCGCCAGAAAGAATCTTCCGCGAAGCCGTCGTGCAAGCTCAAGATGCCAAATGGATTCGCAGCCCCCGGCCAAGCATGAAAATCGATGAAGTAGTCTGGTGCACCCTCGGGGCTATCGCGAAGGTCTTCCCTGACGGCCTCGGCCACCGCGTGGACTTCCAGGACATCTTCGTAAAGGTCGGATCGCCATACGCGATTGGCGTCACAATCCTTTCGTGCAAGTGTGGTCCGGTTGAGCCCCGCCACACGACCGTCCGGATTCACCAGCGGGTACACGTCGATCGTCGCGCATCGGCGTAACTCGGCCGCCTCTGCGGTGTCGCCAACGATCCAATCGACCAGACCTTCCAGCAGAAAATTGGCCGGCCCTTCGTTCGGATGGACGCCCGCCATCAAAACAACCCGTTTCAGTCCGTCACCGATGCGCAGGCCATACAGGGGTCGCGATTCGAATTGTCGCCCCAGCTCATCCACACCACCCGGCGACTGTCCGATGGCAAACCCTTCATTGCCATGATCTCTGCGAGCCTGCTTTGAGACGGCGCTCGGCGTCGGGCGGATGGCCTCTGCATCTCGCCATCTCATCATCGACCGTTCTAAACGGCTTTGCGGATACGGGAGCCCATAGGCAATCCAAACGTCCTCCGCTTCGAATGGGCGATCGTGGCTGAAACGGTATTCCCCTTCAGTCGCATCGTGCTTGGCATTCGCCATGAACTGCCATGTATTCGACATAACACCGGCAGGGTCTTCCGTGAAGACCATATGGTGGTTGTTCAGGCGTTCTGGCCCCCGCTGAAAACGATTGCTGCTGATGAAGCGTGGCTGCAGGCCTTGTGCACCGTGCAAACGGAACATGATCCACTTCCAACAATCCGGTTGGTGTCCAGGGAAATGGTGATCACGTCCCCTCAATTGGATGATGAGACGCTCGTCTTCTTGCCGAAGAAATCGGCTGCCCAAGATGTCTAAAGAGCCACCTTCAAAATCGATATCTAACTCTGGCATGGTACGGTTTGCTTTCGACGATCCGATGGTTCATTCCTCAAGCGCAGCGAGAAACTCTGGGTGGCGGTTCTTGTGCTCCGTTCGACGGCCCGGGCTTTGGATTCGCATCAGGAGGCAGCACGGGTATCCTCAGGTTACGGGGAATCCGTTCCACGTAAGAGCCACTTGACGGCCGCGTCAGGTACGTCGTCTGGTTCACCATCGAAGCGTGTGATGCGCGCGCCGGCTCCTGCGGCGGCGTAGCAGCGGGTCACGATGTCGGGGACGGCTTTTTCGCCAGCGATCCAGATTGGCCTGGGGGCGGTGAGCGCAAGCAATGCTGGAACATCCCCATAATGAACCGCCCCGGGCCAGATATTCGGGTCACGCCAGTCAGTCAGCGTCTTGAAGCGAAACCCTTCTGTGTCCACGGCCAACTGATCGATCGAGTCACGAGCGATGACAGCGGCAGCGGCTACAACCGGTCCCGCTCCGCCTGTCCCCACAAGCGACACGCTCAATGGTTTCTGCCCGTGTCGCGTGATAAACGACAACAGGGTGAGCACATCATGGACGCGCCGGGCGAACAGCGAGTGGTTGTAGCCCAGCGAGATCGCGAGGCTGGTTTCGGCTTGCGCTGATTCGCACCCAACTGGTGTTGGCAAAGCGTTTTTCGCGCTTTGATCGGCGGTGAAAAGATCGGCGGATGTGACGCATACACCGCCGTCCAGGAGTTGGCGGATCGGCGGTATCGGCTGGCCGTCACTGGCGTAGAGTTCGGATAGGCCTCGGCCATGAAACCAGATGACCGCTGGCCCTCTTCGGGCTTCCGGCTGAAACGTAACGCCAGAGACTCGTTCCCCCGCTCCGTGCGTGGCAGATTTTTTGAGCGACCATGTCGAAGTGATCTGCAGGTGTCCCGATCCGACGCGCTCGCCTGTCTTCTCGCATTGGACGTCGTCAACGTCAGGCATTTCACGGGCCACCATGACACTGACCGCGCCGCCAATCACGCAGCGATATGCTTCGAATGATGTAGGATTGTTGGTCGGTATGAGCGACTCGATCCGTCGCTGCTGGTCTTCAGCCAGCGTGTGAAGCATGCTTCGTTCGGCCTCGATGCTTGGCTGTGGCTTCTGCTCTTGATCCGGCCACGCCGTCATTTCTTCAACACGCAACGGCTCATAGTCCCTCTCGACAATCGGCGTTTCGAGGCCCAGGTCGAAGGCGGCATTGAAAAACTCATACATGTACGCCCTGCTGACCGCGTTGTAATTGTGACCGAAGTCGAAGTGCTCCCCGCGGAAGTGGTCGGACACACCGAGCATTTCGTAGTGGCGATGGAGTTGCGGGAAGCCCATGTCCGGCATCCCACGTGTCCAGTCGTTTGCGGCCGTCAGTCCCAGTGGCCGGGGGGCGGTAAGCGCGGCAAACTCGACGTTGCCGGTATCGATTCGCAGCAGCGGGGCATTCTCACAGGTGCATCCGCCCTGCATTGTCGTCGAAACCATTGCCGCGGGAAAAGCGGCGGCGACTCGACTGTCGATGGCCGACAGAATAAAGGTCTGCGTCCCGCCGCCGCTCGCGCCGGTCATGCCAATACGTTGCCTGTCGATATTGGGTAGCGAACACAGCCAGTCCAGCGCGCGAATTGAATTGAGCGTCTGGATGCCGAAAGGGCTGATCAGTCGCAGGCAGGCCTGGGCACTATACAGGCCCCACCTGTCAGGTTCCTCGTTTTCGTCCAGCAGCCCTTCCACGTGCTGGTGGGCTCGCTCGCGGGCGAGAGGCGCGGAGTCTGCATACCCAAGCATGTCATAGTGGAATACGACGAAACCCATCCGGACGAGTTGCACGCAACGCGCCTGAAGTGGATACCGCCCACCAACTTCAAAAAACTCAGCACTGTTTTCTAGCTCCCCCTGGATACGCTCTTCGCGGTGTTGGTGAAATCGGCCGTTCTTCCAGTGGCCGTGCGGACAGAGCATCCCGGGCGATTTCTTGATTGAGCGGTTCGTTGGCTCGTAGAGGCTTCCGGTAACGAAGTTCCCCGGCATGCTCTCGAAGCGGATCGGCGTGACCGTGTATTCGTCACGTTCGACCCGATCGCCGTATGTCGGCACAATTTTGACCGGGTTGGGCTTAGGCCAGAGCCCAGCCGCAACGAGTATCCGCCGACGCACGAACTCGGCCCGATCGAACCAATCTTCTGGCGATTCAGCTGGAACGAAGGGGAATTCACTGTTGACACCCCTGATAGCCCCGAAACGAACATCACGTGGCATCTGCCCCTCCCGAAACCTTGCCAAACAGGTCTCCCGTGTAGGCATGTGGATCGTTGTTTTGCCCCAGGCTGGACGCGTTGTTTTCTGTGGCTGTCATAGGTAAGACGCACAGGGCTTCTTCGAGCGTTGCGACCCGCCCTGACTGTTGTGCATCCCGTTGTTTGCGTCACTTCGTCGCGGTCGGTGGCAGGAGTACGCCGGAGCCGGGCATCCACAGCGCGGCCGCCTGCACGATCGCTGGAAGCCAAGCAACCGGTGTAACTGAGCGGCTTTGTACTCGATCCGCTCGCGTTCAGTCAAATTCATCCGCCTCCAACCGCATCTCGAAAACCTTTGATCCTGGTCGCTCATCACGCAGTTCTCCGGTGGAACTTTTGAGCCCACCCTCCTCCTGCAGAATGCAGCGGACGCCGGTCTTGCCGATCCTGCGGCAGCTCGCTGACGATTCTTAGATAGCCCCAGTTCGCGTTCTCATTGGTCATCCGGATGATGAATTGGCGGACATCCTCACCAATCTTCCGGGGGCGGCCGGCGGTGGCGTCGTAGTATCGAGCGTTGTAATAGTGCAGGCCGGTCTAGGTGTAGCGGATGGCGTGGGACGAATCGGTCTGGCTGGTGATCTCGCCGAAGCTGGTGTAGATGAGGTGGTTCTCAACGAACGCCCCCGGAAGGGTGCCATTGTAGACCACCACATCGCGAACCGTGCGTTCGTGGTTCGCCATGGCCCAGCGGGTGATGTTGCTAGTGTCGACGGTTTCTTCAGCGATCACTTCACCCGTGCGGATGCCGTGGAAGTAACGTTGTGTCATAGCAAAGTGCATCGCATCGGCTTCGCTTAGGCCTGCGGCCAGCAGCTCTTCATAGCGGATGGTCTCACCATTATTGATGCGTTGGGACAACCTGCTGATCGCCTCGTGATCTAACTTCTGAGCAAAGCCTTTCGCGATCAACCCAGTCGGGTCCATATACGTCATCGGATCATTGCCGACGTAGCGGTACAAGTTGGTTTCCCCCGCGTTGAAACACGTGATGGCGGCACTGTGTGAGCTTACATGGAATGACATTTGCCGACGCAGAGCATATCGCATCTTCGGGTTGCTATGCTGCACCCAGCAGATCGGGAGTCTTTATGTGATTTGTCTCCGGTGATAAATAAAGACTCCCGCCCCCTTTTTCTTCCCCATAAAACTCTTTCTATCCCGGGTACCCTCAACAACAAAACATCACAATATCTTCCAAGGCATCTTCCGCTGTAGGTATCTGCTTGGTCGATCTCGCAATCTCTAGCGCAGGCACTACCACTGCAGAGTTAAGGCTATGGTGTATACGTGCAATGTGCCCAATCGCTGAAGCCGCAGCCGAAGCAACGTCACGGTCTGGGTGCCCTAAAAAAAACAGACACCACAACAGCACGCTATCCGGAGAGTCAACGGTAAGAGCCGTGTTAATCAATGCCTGACAGATGTCCTTTGGATTACCGTTTTGGAATACTGCAGTTGCTTCAGCCAATGACATCGGTGTCGGCTCACTATACTGCCTGTCCTCGCTCATTTGGGTTTTCCCTTCGCAGTTACTTTACCTGTCTTCACCAGCACGTTTTTCATCTCTTGTGTCAACTGATCCCATGTTCGCACATGTCCGTGGAAATTACTTCCCAATGTCCGGTCAAGAACTACAAACTCTCCTGACGAGGGATCATAGGACACTCGCCTAGGTGAGGTTGACTTAACCTGAACCGATGCATCCAGCGCGCTTTGCCCATTCGCCGGTTCTGCACCAACACCTCTGCGAGAATTTTGATGGTGCTTGGGTGACCCTTCGTAGGTGCGTGTTTCTCTAGAATCGTCTGGTCTATTTTCGTTTCTTGCTTGTGAGTTTTGCGCCTCGCTCATGATAACCAACCCACCCATAGATGGCCCCGTAAGTTGGGTAGGCAGGTGAACGACCTTGGAGCCGATCGTGACAAACTGCGTGGCTGTTGAAGTGGCGGTGGCGACGGCAGGCACCGGCTGCAGGGATACTTTTGGCACACGCATTTGCATCGGTGTTGTTACCGCCTCTGCAACTGTCGCCGCAGCAAAAAGGCTCTCACCGAAGAATGCGCCTCCCTCTAAAGGTCCCTGATCAATTGCTTGCCGGAAGCTGGATCGTAATGAATCAGCGATTAACCCGGCAGTACCGCCAGGATCGTTTGCGATTCCGTCTCCCAAATTCATGATGCCATGCACGCGCTCTGCAGTGCGTACTCTATGTCCCTCGTACATCTCCGAACCAGTCAAGTGGTAGGCTGTGGCACCGCCCGCATCGTAGAACATTTCTGCATAACGATACGCACCACGTGCAAAACCATATGACACGCCGGCGAATGCGAGCGCGCTATCTTTAATTGCTTCTCCCCAACTGCGTTCATGAGGGGTGTAGTTCATCGCAGTTCGCCGAAGGAAGCGCATTGCATCTGCTTCGCTTAGGCCCGCGGCCAGGAGCTCTTCATAGCGAATGGCCTTACCACTATTGATGCGTTGGGACAACCTGCTGATCGCCTCGTAATCTAACTCCTGAACACACCCCTCCGCGACCAACCCCGTGGGATCGGTGTAGTTCAGCGGATCGTTACCCACGTAGCGGTACAGGTTGGTATCCCCCGCGTTGAAGCTTGTTGGGTCCTGGTTGATGAAGCGACCCACGCTCGCGTCATAATATCTCGCGTTGTAGTAGTGCAGATCGGTCTCGGTGTCGAGGATCTGGCCGGTGTAGGTGTAGCGGATGGCGTGGGACGAATCGGTCTGGCTGGTGATTTCGCCGAAGCTGGTGTAGACGATGTGATTCTCGACCACCGGTGTACCTGCATTCATTACCACCACATCGCGTACCGTGCGTTCGTGGTTGGCTAATGCCCAGCGGGTGGTGTTGGTGGTATCAACGGTTTCCTCGGCGATCACTTCGCCCGTGCGCACGCCGTGGAAGTAACGTTGTGTCACCGTTCCCCCGGAAGTGTCATCCAGCACCAGCAGCAGGTTCGCGCCGTCGTAGATGTAGTATTCGGTCAGGTCGGTGACGCTGTCGCCATCGCTGTCGAGCTGTTTGCTGGTGCGTCGACCGAGGGCATCATATTCGTAACTGACCTGTTTGATCAGTGTTGCCGAACCATCTTCGTAAGTCACTTCAATCAGACGATTGCGATGGTCCCACGTGTAGGTCACGGTTTCCACGATGGCGGACTGGCTGTCGCCAGGTGTGACGCGCAGGATGCGCGTGGCGCGGTTGCCATCTTCATCGTAGGTGTATTCGTACGTGCCATCGAAGGTGAGCTGGTTGTCATCGCCGGTGGTGTAGGTGTCTGATCCATCGGTGATGCGGTTGCCGTTGGCATCGTAGGTGTACGTTTCACTGGTGAGTGTGGCCCCGAGCAGTTGATGGTTGTTGTCGTAGGTGAAGTCGTTGGTGCCATCGGGGTTGATGATCTGCGTGAGTCGACCGGCTTCATTGAAGGTGTAGCCGTAGGTGAGGGTGGTGGTATCCACGGTGTGGACCAGGTCAGTCAGGCGGTTGGCGTCATCGTAGGTGAGTGCGGATGTGGCGACCAACGCCGTGCCGGTCAGGTCTTCGTAGCGGGTGACGCCGGTGATGCGGCCGGCATCGTTGTAGGTGTAGTCGACTCGTTTGGCGGTCAGGCTGTCTGCGGGGTCACTGCTGGTGGGCAGAATACCCGCGGCAATGCCGGTGGCCTGGTCGAACTGCTCGATGCGGGTCACACGGTTCAGGTTGTCATAAGTGTAGTACTCGAACAGATCGTGCGTGGTGCCGATGGTGACATCGAGCAACGTGCGGCGGTCGGCATCGTCGAACGATTGGTCGAGGGTGACGTCATGTGTGAGGCCAGCCAGATCGGTGGTGATGCTGGTGACCCGATCCAGATCATCAAAGGTGTAGGTTTCCGTGCTGACGCCGTTGCTGATGGACGTTTGCCGACCGATCGCATCGAAGGTGTAAGTAACGGTTTCAATCACCTGTTGCGTGGCGTCAAGCCATTGCTCGACGGTCTGTCGATTCAGGTTGTCGTAGGTGTATTGGCGGACCGAGTCATCACGGTCGGTTCGCGTGACAAGGTTACTGTTGGCATCGTAAGTGTAGCTGCGCGTTTCGTTCAGTTCGTTGGTGTCAGTGATGACACGATGCAATCGGTCGTAAGTGTAACTGGTGGCGTTGCCAACCGGATCGGTGATGCTGAGCTGATTGCCCGCCAAGTCATAGGTGTAGGTGGTTGTAGGACGAGCGGCGACGCCATCAGGCGAAGGTAGTTGTTCTTCGGTGAGTCGATACAAGTTGTCATACACATAGATGGTGGTGTGCAGCGCGGGATCAGCTCCGGAAACGTTGCCGAGCGGATCGGTCTGGGCAGTGAGGTTGCCGACCAGGTCATAGGTGTATGTGGTTTGGCTGGCGGTGAGTGGGCCGGCGCCATCGGGGTCAGGCTCGGTCATACTGATCTGCTGGCCGAGGTCGTTGTAATCGTAGGTGGTGGTGAACTGGAGCGGATCAGTAACGGTAATCAACTGCCCCAGATTGTCGTAGGTATAGGTGGTGGTGAGATGCCCGGATCCGGCGGTCGGTTCCGGTTCGATGACCTGCGTTTGGCGATTCAGCGCATCGTAGGTGTACTCGGTGGTGTTTCCGAGCGAATCGGTGGTGCTAATCACATTGCCTGCCGCATCGTAATCGGTGGTGATGGTCGTACGGCCTGCGCCGGGTGTGGCTTCGGGCCGGGTAATCACCGTCTGCCGGTATAGCGCGTTGTAGGTGTAGTCTGTGGTGCGATTCAACGCATCGGTTTGACTGAGCACATTACCGGCCCGGTCGTAGGTGTAGGTGGTGGTGGGCTGGGCGACGATGCCATCCGGTGACGGTTGAATCGTTTGTTTGACACGACCAAAGTCATCGAACACCTGCGCGGTGGTATGCAGGACGGGGTCCGCACCAATAACGTTGCCAAGCGGATCGGTGATGGTGTTGCGATCGCCACCAACGTTGTAGGCATACGTGGTAACCGGTGCTTCAAGTGAACCGCTATCATCCGGATCGGGGAGCGTTTCACTTAACAGACGACTGAGCAGGTCGTACGTGTAAGTGGTGGTGTATCCCTTGGCGTCGGTGGTGGAAGCCAATTCGCCGGCATCGGTGTATGTGTTTGCAATGGTCGGACGACCGGATTGGCCATCGGGATCGGGGAGTAGTGTTTCAATCAAACGACCCAGCGCATCGTACACATAGTTGGTGGTGTTGCCTTGTGGATCAGTTTGCTCAACAACCAAGCCCTGAGTGTTATAGTTGAGTAGAGTTTGGGGTTGTCCGCTGCCATCGGTAGTGATGATGATCGATTCACGCGTTCGCCCCAGCACATCATGGGTGGTTTGACTGACCACGCCATCCGGATTGGTTTGCGTGACGACTTCGCCCAAAGCGTTGTGAGTGAAGGTTTGGCGAATGACTGCACTGGGCTGGCCGGTGATGGGGTCGGGGGATTCTACGGCAACCAGCAAGTCATTGCTGTTCAAGCCAACCGAACTTCCGTAGACATAACGTGTGACCTGATCCGGCTGACCATTGGATTGAGTGATGGTTTGTGTGAGAACCTGGTCAAGGCCGTTGTAAGTGTAAGTGATGGTGTAATCATCGTTGCCGGAGGCAACACCATCCACATAAGCCTGTGTGGTTTGTGTGGCACGACCGGCTGCATCATAAAGGGATCGTGTCACCACGCCGTTCGCATCGGTCACCGTATACATCAACCCGGCATCATCGTAGGTGTAGCTGACCACATGTACTGAGTCGCTACGTGTGGGTACGGTGGACGGTCGGTTATAAGCGGCATCACCATTGGTGCCGACATTGACATCGGCCACGCGCCGGTTGGCTGCATCGTAGTAACTGGTTTGATACGTGACGCGGGCCAACGGACCGGTAATGGCATCACCCAACTCACCGGTTGCGGTGGGTTGTTCATCACCATGACGCTGTTTGCTCGTGGTTTGAATCAGGTTGCCTGCAGCGTCGTAGGCGAAGTGGGATTCTTGCCACACCAAATCGCCAACCACATGTGCTGCATCTGCCCACGACACATCACTTCCGCCATCAGAAGTGTAGCTGGTTACCAAACGACCAGCACCGTCGTAATCCATCTTGGTGACTTGGTCGCCTGGTGCTTGTGATTTGATCACCCGTCCCTGACTATCAAACCAATTCGTATCGACCAGCGGATTCGCCAGTACGATGCCATCGGTTTGGTTCACGAAGTAATTCGTGGTGCGCCATACCTGGCCACGCGCATCGAAGTCCGTCGTGGACATTGCACGCAGGCGATCGGCACTCAAAACATCGGGGATCCCATCGGCATCTGCATCGGTCAGGTCGATGGTGTCGCCGTCGTAAATCTTCTGTTCCGTTACACGACCAAGGTTGTCGTGACTGAATACCATTAAAGGTCGATTCGTTGTTTCATCTTCCGCAACCTGCACACCGTACTTGGTCGAGACCAGGCGGTTGCGCCAATCGTAAACGTTTTCTGTGACACGCTGGTTGCCGACCACATCATCCGGATGCGAAATGATCCGGGTCAGATTACCGTCACCCATCTGGTTACCGTCGTATTCGTAAGTGGTAACCAGTGTCATGTTGGATGCGGCGGCAGCGTTAGCCGGTGACCAGGGCAGGCCGTCCGTGGTGGTGTCGTCGGTGCCTACATACACTGCAGTGGAACGACCAAGACCATCACTCAAAATGATCGTGATGGTGCCGACCGCATTCACTGTTCGGTTTTGCAAGCCATGCACATCGTAGTCGTAAGTTGTACGATCATAATGCACGCCCAATTGCCCCAGCGTGCTCGCCGTGGTGTAGCTGAGCCCATCAAGATCGAAGTAACGGTCTACAATGGCAGTACGGTTACTGGCATCGAAATAGGTACGTTGCAACGATTGAATCTGGTCGATGCTTTCGGTACCCGTTGGCTTGTCGTTCACCACCGCAGGCAGAGCAGCCATGGTGATGGTTTCACGATAATTCCCTGCTCGATCATGACGCACGATCACAGTCGGACCGGTTGGGCGATCGGTGGTGGTGTCCCAGCCGACATACGTACGTGTTTCGTGCAGGGCATCGTTGTACCGGGTGTAGGTGATGTTGCCATTCGGGTCGGTTAGTTCGATCACACGTCCTAAGCCATCGACCTGCATGGTGGTCATCAGATGCAGACCACCTTCGGATGGTGTGGTCCAACCGCTTGGCAGATCAACAAAGTCACCTGTTAGTGCCGTGTCGACATCATCAATCAAAGTGGTGACCGCGCCGGTACCAGCATCGTAGGCGGTATAACTCAGGAAACCTTTAGCATCCATCGTCCACGTGTTTCGGCCGAACACGTCAAAGTACTGCACGAAGGTATCGGCCAGACCGGAGCCATTCTCGGCAACTTCCACCATCGGAAGGCTGGTGATGCGCGATTCGATTTGGGCGGTATTGCCATGCCAGGTGTAACTGAAGCTGGTGCTGGAAAATTCCAGACCATCTTCACTGGTGTAAACCACTTCGTTGGCTTCAGGGTAGATGGTGACGCCACCAGCGGTCCGCGCATAATAATCCTGACTGCTGATGAGAATCGCCGTGCCTAACTCACCATGCTGGACAGCATGAGAGGCCTTGTAGCCTTCCGCACCGCCGGCAATGGTCGCGGTTGCGGTTGTATCCTGATAGTAATTCGTGATGTTGATGACACCGGCATCGTCTGCCAGGTATTGATAGTTACCAGCCTGCTCGTTCAGCAGATCGGCATAAGCCTCATCGTAACCTGTCACCGCCGAATCATCGGCTTCCCACAGGATGCGTCCTGCATCATCAAACTTGGTGAATTTCAACCAGGTTTCACCTTGCAGCGCAGGGTTCACCGGGTCATTCAGGTTTCGCAGTACTTCAAGCATCACTTCCCCGGCCGAGTTGCAGTAGACGATTTTCTCTTTGCCGCTGGGGAAAGTTTCCGTGGTCTTGTATCGCCAACTGTTCATGCCGTCGGCGTGAGAACTTGTTTCATAGGTATAGGTATACGAACCAATACCACCGGTATCAGTGCCGGCCATGCCCTGAATATCGTGTCGATTGGCACGACGCTGATTGTCATACTCGAAGTAGTGCGTCGCATAAGGCGCAATCTGTGCATCCGACGCGGTGAAGGGGTCACCAACCGCCGCAACGAGATTGGCGTAACTGCGTGGTTCGAAGACGAACTTCAAACCGTGGCCGTACCCGTTCTCTTCGCCGGCTTTGTAGTAGCGATAGTATTTCGTGTCGATCGCATTGCCCGCGGCATCCTTGATCACCACGGTCTTCAGGTCACCCACATTGCCGTGGTCTTCAGCAGTTTCATAGTAGCTGTAATCGACCTGGCGAATGAGATCCCACTCACCCATGCCATCTGCCCGACGCAGTTGAACATTGGAGATCTTACCCTCGTTATCATCGCCTGTGCCGAGATAGGTATAGAGCCAACTCTCTGCATCAGTGGCGGCAGCATCCTGACGGCGTATTTCCGCAACGTCACCCTCAGGAGTCCAAGCTGCAACGTAAGTCAAATTCCCCGCGGCATCAGTGCGCTGTTTGAACTGGCCACGCTGTGCCTCGGAGACAGAATCATCAAAGTCGAAGAAGGTGATGGTGTTGCCCGTGGTGTCTGTAAACACATATTCGTGGGCGACATCGTCATGGGTGAGCGTGTCTGGCACAAAGGATTGGGTCACGTAAGATGCGCCGACCAAATCAAAGACGCGCACATCCGTTCCGCTACCCACAACGCCGATCGAAGCGATGCCATTGATCTGCGTCAACGAAGGCAGTTCGGTCATCACCATGCCCGTGCCGTTACGGTCATTGGTGACAAACTGTGCGCGATTCGTCCAACTACGAGTTTGCCCAAACGAATCACCAAAACCGTTTGAGATCAGATCCGTACTTTCATAGATGACCGCGCCATCAAAGTAGCGAATGGGGTCATCGGTCTGCATGTCTTTCGGGGGGTCGCCGCCGTCTGCATTCTCATCGATAAGTCCGAGTGCACTACCAATAGCAGAGGGAATACCAGCGATCTGCGAGATGTTAAAATCAAAAGTGACAGTATGGACATTCCAGTCCCATTCGTAGTACGGGCGTGGTTCAAAGCCGCAATGGAAAAACGGTGTGACGAAGTTAGTGCCTGTTGTCACATAAAGCGTGAATGTTCCATCCTCACCAGCCACCGGTAAGCCAGTTTCAAATAACCCCCTGAAATCTACCGAGCCGACTCCCTGCGAGATATTCACGTCCTGCAATGCTGCAAACAAGAGCGTGAAGGCCGACCCGACCTTCATCTCCTTGCCGTCGATGCCATACTCTTCTGGCGCATGCGTGGTGCTGGAACCCGATTCCGTCCTGGTCAGACTTTGAACGCGGTAGGAACCATATGCATCGGATTGGTCCAGAGTATTTTGTGTGCCGCTGGAAACGAAGATGGTTGATCCGCCAGCTTGAGTTTCAACCGCTCTGATTTCTGCTGGGTTATCGCGTTCCAGATCGCCCAGTACGACCACATTGCCGATTTGTTGCACGTCCGCCGCATAACTTGGATCCGACCCATAGACATAGTCAATGGACAGGTCGCCCTGGTCACCCAGGTCACCGAAATACAGGGCCAACTCGGTACCCGACGACGCCATGGAGGAGCCTTGAATCGTTCGGCCGTCAAACTCCAGAATGCCACCTGCACTTGAGCCAACGCTTCCCTGATTGGTTACATCCTCAAGCGCAAGTGTTCTGTTGCTGAATGAAGCTGCAATCGTGCCTTCGTTGACAATCAGGTCGCCGTCAAGGATCCCGCTCACCCCGCCCTGACCTGAAATGGTGACGCCTTCTGAAACCATGAGGATTGCATCAGCAGTATTACCACGGCTACGCAGATAGGCGTTGTACTGTCCGTCGCCGAGAATTATTTCACCGGTGCCGTCGAGGGTCTGCGTTTCACGGAATTCGATCGTGCTGGCCTGGCCGCCGTCGCTAAGAACCAGAATCGTTCCGTTGACTGTAAGATTATTATCTATATATAGACTGCTCGAAGGCCCCACGACCACATCACCGTCAATTTGTACCCCATCCAGTATGCTCCACTCGGTACTCAGTTTCGCACCATTTGCTGAATCAATGATGCCGCCGATGATCTTGCCGTCGTCGATCTTCCAGTCACCAGTCGTGGCGGCGTCGAGCAGCAGTGTGTTACCGGTGTTGTTCAGCGTGCCTTCAATGGTGACTTCGCCACCGGTGCGGCTCGATGTCGACAGATCACCCAGGATGAACGTGCCGCCCAACACGAGTTCGCCGCCACCGATGTCGAATCGTCCCTGTTGCCACCAATCGGTTGACGCGATATCGAGTCTGCCAGTCGTGGTTTGCAGTGTGCCCTGATTGGTGAACTGGTGGGCAATGACGTTGATGGTATAGCCAGCGTTATCAGCCAGGACAGTGCCCTGGTTGATAATCATGTCATTGGGATTACTGCTGCTGATGTACCCGTGGCCACGAATGGTCATGTCCGGCGCGATGGTGAATGTTTCAACAGGACCGTCGAGCGTGCCATAGGTTGACAGCGAACCACCTTCGAGAAGGACCTCGCCGGTACCTGTCAGTGTCTGGGATTGATCGTAGAAGACCATCTTGCCCGAAGAATCGATGCTCACTTCACCGTTCAGCACCAAACCGTTGTAGACCTTCACGCGGTGATGAGAGTTGATCTGTAGGTTGGCATCGAGTTGTACACCATCAAGCGTACACCAGTAATCATCGGTGATGAGTTGAGATGCATCAGAACTAGTGACGACTCCACCGTTGATACGACCTGTAAGTTTCATATCGCCCGTGCTTGCCGCACTCAGCGTGAGTGTCCTGGCGGTGTTATCGAGCGTGCCGTCGACAATCACTTCGCCCCCGGTGCGGGTCAAGGCATTGAGGGTTTCGGTGGTAAACTCACCGTTGAGCTGCAGGACGCCCACGTGAAGCT
>JANQFT010000286.1 GCA_028277685.1 Phycisphaeraceae bacterium | reverse complement strand
CTACTGGACGTTCATCAGTGATGAGTTGCCGTCCATCGCACGATCGTTCTTTCCTTTGTCGGAAGCGCGCGAAGACAACATGGTGGCGGGGCTTTCGATGGGGGGATACGGCGCATTCAAACTGGCGATGACGTTCCCCGGGCGTTACTGGGCCGCGGCTTCACTTTCCGGTGCCGTCGATGCCCACACCATCAGTTTGCACATACCTGATCGCAAGCAGGAAATGATCAACATCTTCGGCCCGAGTGGTCGCAACACAGGCTCAGATAATGATCTGTACCACCTGGCGACGGCAATGGCAGAATCAGGCGCACAGCAGCCACGCTTCTACCAGTGTTGCGGCACGGCCGACTTCTTGTACAGCGACAACCGACGCCTGCGCGATCACCTGCAAAGCCTCAACCTCGACCTGACCTACGAAGAAGATGAAGGCGACGACCACGAATGGAGCTACTGGGATATGACCATCCAACGCGCGCTGAAGTGGATGCGGCGGAAGTAACACCCTCGTTCCACATCTCACGCCAAATCAAACCACAGCACCTGGGCATCCTGTTGCGCTTCGAGATTGATCGTGGCGAGACCGGTGAGGATGAATGCATCTCCAGTCCCCAGTTCATAATCCCCTGCCTGCAACAATCCCGTGGCCACGTGCACATAGGCATAGCGCGCGACACTTGCGCGTAGCACGATGTCATGGCTCTGGTGTACATCGGCAATGCGAAGGATGGCATCCTGATTGATGGTTAACGAACCATCTTCACCGGTCGCGCTCGCAATGGTTTGCCATCGGTTGAGTCGCCCGTTGGCATTGAAGTGCTGTTGCCGATAGGCCGGTTCAGCATTTTGCGTGGCGGGGTCAATCCACATCTGAAGAAAGTGCGCGGGTTCAGTGTCGGAAGCATTCATCTCACTGTGACGGATGCCGCGGCCGGCCGACATCACTTGTGCTTCACCGGGCCGGAGTTGTTCGCGGGTACCGGTGCTGTCGGTGTGTTGTAGTGCGCCGCTCAGCACCCAGGTGATGATTTCCATGTTGCGGTGGCTGTGCTCGCCGAAACCTCCACCGGGGTCGACCACATCATCATTGAGCACCCGCAGGCTGCGATAGGAAACGCGCTGTGGATCGTGATAGCGACCGAAACTGAATGAGTGGTGGCTGTGCAACCAACCCAACTCGGTTGAGCCTCGCTCAGCGGCAGGTCGATACTCTAAATTCGGCGTGTCGATCTTCATGCTTACACCATCGCCCCCAAATCATTTTTGCACCTGACGAAAAAGTTTAGGCGCAAATTTTCGATTCGCCCGTTGACATGTAGTTTGGTCGATGTTAGGGTATTTTGGGTAACGTGGGTCGCCGGTGGTGAGGTCAAATACAGCGGTGTGCCTTGGCGTGCGCATCGGCTGGCGCGACGGTGGCCGTGGGTCGCGCACTACATATTGGTTTGCTGTGACAAAGGATGGTTCCATGAAGCGATTTTCGCGCGATAGCTATGCCCGTGCCCGCAGTTGGCTGTTCACGTATGGCCGGAAGATCGATCAGGCGCGGTGGTTATTCCACTTCGAACATGGCAGTGCGGATGCAGTGACTGAAGCCCTGGCCACCTATCACAATGCGGATGGGGGGTTCGGCCGGGCGTTGGAACCGGATGTGCGACGCGATGAGTCCTCCGTCCTCGCCACCACCGTGGCCCTGCAAATCCTGCGCGAGGTCGGTGCCGACGATTCACACCCGCTGACTCAAAGCGCGATCGGTTATCTGATCGAGCAACTCGACCGCGACACGCTGGCGTGGATGAACGTGCCCGCCAACGTGGATGATGCCCCCCACGCCCCTTGGTGGGACAGCCCGGAAAAGCCGACCACCTTCACTGCCAACCCGGGCGGTGAGATCGTCGACCATTTCCATCATTACACATCCCTCGTACCGGCGGAACTGCTGGCACAACTGACCGACGCCGCCATCGCGTTCGTGCGCCCAAACGCCGATGACCTGTCGATGCACGATTTGTTCTGTTGCCATGGGCTGAGTCAGATCAGCGTGCTGCCCTCTCAGATGCGCGATGAACTATTCAACCTGGCGCGTAAACAGTTCAAACGACTGGTCGAGACTAATCCCGCGAAGTGGACCACCTACTGCATGCGCCCACTTCAAGCGGCAGACTCACCCGATTCGCCCTACATGGCTGACTTTGAGGAGGCGGTGAACGTGAATCTGGATTACCTGATCGATACCCAGCAGGCCGACGGTTGTTGGCCCCCCAACTGGACATGGGGCGATACCCAACACCCCGAAGCGTGGGAACAATCCAAACGCGACTGGCAAGGCGCCATCATCGTGGGACACCTGCGCATGCTGTATGCGTTTGATCGACTCGTAAACGAATAGTCTCGTAACTCTGTGATTTTGTGATTGAAGGAACGGCTCGTATGTCCAACCCGATAACCATGGTCGAAGCGCTGTACCAGAATGTGGCCACCCCGCTGAATTCCATTCGAAAACTCGTCAACACCTGTCCGGATGATGCCTGGACCTGTGCTGACGATGGCGTGACGTTCTGGCAACATGCCTATCATGCGTTGATCGGCGTTCCGTTCTGGCTGCGCCTGACCGATGATGACTTCGCCTGGCCCGACTTCCACTGCGAAGACGCCGCCCTGATGCGACCCAATCCCAAACCCGTCATCACCCGCGAACAGATGCTCAGCTACCTCGACGACTGCGACGCCGTCGCCAAGCGCTGCTGCGATGCGATGACCGATGCGCAACTGCTTGAACCGCACGAATTCCTCGGTAAACCCAACACCTGGGCGGAGCGTTGGTTCGGTCAGGTGCGTCACATACAACATCACATCGGGGTGATGAACAACATGCTGCATCGTCACGCAAATAAAACGGTTGAATGGCAGTAAGAGCGGGGTCGTCAGTGGCACTCTCCAACCTCAGGGAGACTTCCATGGCCATCGGCAAACAAGAATGCAAAATTGCACAGAACACGGATCTTGCTGCCGCGGTGCGCATCGGTCTGGATGAAGCGTACATCGCACTGGAAGAATCGTTTTATGACCTGACGGATGGGCAGGCCGTCGCGTTCCCCATCACCGGCCGCAACAATATTGCGTGGATCGTGATGCACTGCCTGCAGAACCTCGATCACTACGCCAACACCGCGCCGACCAACGATCAGAAATGGCCGCTCCGCGCCCTCAAGCATGAAGAACGCTATGACCTGTGGGAAGCGCCCGATGATCAACGCCCCAAACCCGGCGACACCTTTCTCACTGTGCGAGAGATGCTCGAGAAGCTCAACACCGTGCGCGAAAAGAGCCTGCAGGTGTTCGCCGAGCGTGATGATGCCAATGTCTCCCGAAACTTATCAGGCGAAGGCAAGGGCAACATTGCCGACTGTTACATGCGCACCATCTACCACACCATGAGTCACGTTCGACAGATCTGGGCGTTGCGGGGCATGATGGGATCGGTCGACACCAATGGCGCCTGGCCGCGGCAACACTGGGCATAAGGAGCAACCGTGATGCGATCAGCTCACATGGGTTAGCATGAAGTCATACCGCGTCGATAGCGATGAAACGGCACAAGGCGGCAAAATTGTCTCCGGCGGACGCATAACCATCCACGCCAGCGCATCTCCTTTTCGAAGCCTTGCGCGGTGGCAGGAAACGCAGGAAACGATTCCGACGGAAACACCCTTGAGCTGAAACGGAGATAGCAACATGTGCCAACATCTGTACCGTTTGACCATCATCGCAATCACGGCAAGTCTGACGGCTTGCTCCCCCAACCCGAATCGTGCCGAGCACACGCATGGAGAAACCAACATGGGCGGTCAAGCTTCACAGACGACATTCTCTTTGAAATCCGATGAGATCAGCATCCCTGATGGCAAGTGGTGGGACGACTCGTTCTCCCAAGCCATCGTTGCGGTTGCCCAAACCCAGGGCGTTGATGCTGACTACATCGACGTCCACCGGCTCTCGACGAACATGTTCGCCCCTGCGATGAACGACTACGAGAGTTGCAGTGCGTGGTGGCACTGGTACGGCCGGGATGTGGCGATCGACCACGTTGGCGCAGCGCTCGGGTTGAGTTTCGAAAAACTCGATCTCCCCAAGTGCCAAAAATGGTCGAAGGAAATAGCGGGTGAGTGGGATACAATTCGCGCGGCTCATCGTGCCGAGTGCGCGCCGATCCTCCATACCGCGCTTCAAGCAGGAAAGCCCATTCTTGCGTTCGAAGGCTGGGACAGCGGCGAAGAGGGCGTGTTCATCCCGTGGTGCCAGTGGGGCATCATTCATACGGTTGATCAGGACGCAACCATCAAAGGCATCACACGCGGCCGAGATGAATCTCTCTACACTTTCGTCGGTCCGTGTTACGCCGTTACCAAAACCAAAACCAAGCTAACCCAGCCTCAGGTTGATTCCCAGACGCTGAAGCTAGCCTCGCAACGTATCCGCGCAGAAGGTGCGTTCGCTTCGAAGGGGGATGTTCACCATGGTGTTGCTGCGATGGATCGTTGGATTCACCGCATGACGACGATCCCGGGCTTTTGCGAAAGCTGCTACACGGATGGTGCCGCCATGGTTTGTGCCAAATCCTGCGCCGACCGGATGATCCTCGCTTCGCAGCAAGCCGCTGAGCAACTCCGGAAAATGGCCGCCGACGCATCACCCGACGCCAAACCCCATCTCGAAACCGCCGCCGAGAGCTACCAGCGCATCGTTGATCTGTTTGGTCCGGCAGTCGACAACGACAATCCGAACTCGTACGCCAAGACCAAAGGAAACATTGAAGCCCAGGCCAAGCACGCCGACACGCTGCAGATGGTCAAAGCCGAGCTGCTCAAAGCCGCGGACGCGATGGAACGTGCTGTGATTGAACAAACACCTTAGAAGCGAAAACAAAATGAACCACAGAGAACACAGAGCATGTGGATGGTGGCGCAAAAAAAGCTCTTTGGTGATCTCTGTGACTTTGTGGTGAGTCTTTCTGTGAGGCGCTCTTAGTCACACAGACGAAACTTAGCCGCAACAACACTGGGCACGTGATGCCCCAAGACCCGTGAAAGTGACATCATGACCGCAACCGAATCGAAATGGCACGCTGAGGTCAGCGCCGGGCATCGCTGGGGGGCTGAATGGTCCGACCTGTTCACGCAAGGCAAACCGAAGGAACTGGCGGAACTGACCGCGCTGTGGGAAGCCGCATCACCTCTCAGCGAAGCCGACCACACCATTGTTAACCAGATCATTTCGCTTGAAATCTGTAACTGGAAACTCATCGACAACATCATCGACCTGACCGCCGCTATTGGTCATCACACACCGATCGGCAATGGCGACGGCATCGGGCATCGCGAGTCGATGTCACATGAGCGGTGGGAGATGGCCTGGGCTTACTACTTGGCGTTGCAACAATACCTCGTCGGCAACGGTTCCTCGACGGATGCGTTTGTGCCCATGCTCGAACGCGTTGATCCGGATGGCGGCATTCGTGCGAAGATTCGCGATCTGCTGGGTGAGCATGACGAAGCAAAAGACTTACTGGTACATCGATTTCTCTACACCATGCAATGGGTGGTTTTCCGATTTCCGTGGGGCTCTCTGTCGCAAAAGGTTCAACACGCCGGAACCAAAATGATTGAAGAACGCCTGCGCGAACTGGAGGTCGATCCAGAAATCCTCAAGCATCTGGAATGGGGTTGCGTGGATGGACGCCTTCAGCCATGCGGGCACAAATTCGAACGGCGACTCGACATCATCCTCTCGAGCATCGGGGTGAAAAAGTGGCGCGGCGCCATCCCCATGCGCGGCACCGACGGTCTGGGCTTGTCGCAAAACCTCGATACCTATCTCCAGCCCATCATGGCCTGGCTTAGCCAGGACGAAAGCCTTGATCAACACCGCCAGCAGGAGCCCGGCCGCACCATCATCGAAAATCTCGGCGAACCTGACCCGACCAAGCGATTCTTAGCCCGCCTGCTGCAATCTCTGCTTGCCTCCCAGCAGATCGAAGCTCGCATCAAAGGCGAAGAGCGCGCTGCTCAGAACCAATAGAAGCACCAGGCCGGTTCTGAATCCTTCCGGGCGAAGGGCCGGATATCTCAGAAGACCATGCCAACAACGTGCACTCCCATCCCGCGCCACAGACTCTGGCAGCTTCGCCTGAAGCGCCAGGGGTTACTCGACCCGCCGCCGGCCACATGCACCAAACAAACACTGGTGAAACGGTTGCACACCCTCGGGCAGGTGCAGGTCGATCCCATGCAGGTGGTGGGGCGTGCGGAACACTTGACATTCTGGTCGCGTCTGCCGGCGTTCCGTCCGTCGATGCTCGATCACCTTTACGCACCTACCCCGCGGGCATTCGAGTATTTCACCCGGGCCGCCGCGCTGGTTCCAATGGATGTGTATCCGTTGGTTGCTTCGGTGATGAGACGACCGCACAAGGGTCACTACTGGCCGCGATGGGCCGTCGAATGGGTTGACGAACATCCGGCCGTGGCGGATCGCGTGCTCAAGGCCATCGAAGCAACCGGGCCCATGTCCAGCCGTGAATTCCCCGATGACGGATCCCGCCGAAAAGGTTGGGGTGGCGCCAAGCAGACCAAACACGCCATGGACGCCCTTTGGGGCATCGGCAAGCTGATGGTGTGCGCCCGGCGTAACGGCGAGAAGGTCTACGACCTGACCGAGCGTGTACTCCCACCGGACATCACGGTGGACCATCTGGATGAGCGTGAGCGCATCGCTCAACTGTTGGAGCGTGCCCTGAATGCCTACGGCGTAACATCCCCAAAAGAACTGGCCGAGGCATACGGCAGCGTCAGTTGGCCCGCTGATCGCAAGCTTAGCGCGGCAGATGTGCTGAAAATGGCTGCAGAACAAGGTTGGCCGACGATCAACATTGAAGGCACCGATGAACCGTGGATCTGCGATCGCGCTGGCCGACGATCGATGGGACGCGACATTAAAACATCATCGCGGCGCATGACATTGCTTGGCCCGTTTGATCCGGCAGTCATTCATCGGAAGGTGCTCGCACAGCTCACCGGATTCAAGTACGTGTTCGAAGCCTATACCCCGGCCATCAAGCGCCGCTACGGACCGTACACCATGCCGATTCTCTGGAGCGACCAACTGATCGGTCGCGTGGATGCAAAGTTCGTCCGCAAACAAGCCATGCTCATGATCAACGGCATCTGGCTGGAACCGGGTGTCAACGCCTCTGTGGACCTTGCACGAGCGCTTGCCCAGATGTTGCGCGGTTTCGCCGACTTTCTCGGTGCATCCGCCATCGAACTCCGACAGGCCACGCCTGCCACGCTCAGCAAACGACTCAATAAGCATCTATGAACACAAGGTGGCTGACCATGGATACGCACGACAAACTCAAACTTCTGTCCACTGCCTCGCAATACGATCTGTCATGCGCTGCGTGCTCGCCGAAGGACGATCATCGCAAACGCAAAGAAGATGGCACGTGGATCTACCCCGTTTCGTTGCCCAACGGCGGTAAGTCGCTGATGATGAAAACGCTGATGACCAACGCGTGCGTCAGCGACTGCAAATACTGTCCCTTCCGGCGCGATCAGGAT
>JANQFT010000281.1 GCA_028277685.1 Phycisphaeraceae bacterium | reverse complement strand
AAGGTCAACCGACGCGATGCCGCCTTGGAGAAGCTGACCAAGAAGTTCACCAAGGCCAACGCCAAGGCGCTGCTGGCAGCCGACCTTGATCGAGTAAAGATTGCCAAGCATCCGTTGCCATATGAACAATTGGATCAGTTGAGTATGGAAGTGTTGATGGGTGTTCGTTGATGTAACACAGGTTTCTTTCTGTAACACCAAAGGCCCACGCATTTGCGTGGGCCTTTTTAGGTGGTAATCGCAATACTGCGTGGTGACGTCAGGTGTGGATCTGTTTGGACTGCGCTGCCTGGCTGATCGCTTGTTCCCATGTGGCTTGCGGCTTGATCAGTTGCATCGCATCACTGTGATCAACAGGTTTTGCGAAGAAATAGCCTTGGCCGAGTTCGCACTTCAGTTCCATCAATTGTGCCAATTGCTCAGACGTTTCGATGCCTTCGCCAACCACGCGAATATCCAGATTGTGCGCCAGCGTGATGATCGTTTGTACGATGGCGACATTACTCGCATTGTTCAACATATTGTCAATGAACGAACGGTCGATTTTCAATGCGTCGATGGGAAGCTGGTGCAGGTAGCTCAGCGAGCAATAGCCGGTACCGAAGTCATCCATCATCACTTCGATGCCCATCTTCTGCAGTTTGGCGAGGGCTGTGGCGACGGCGCCGCCGGCATCCATGACGGTTGTTTCGGTGATTTCAATCTTCAATCGATTGGGATCAAGCCCGCTTGTGCTCAGCGCGCTGCAAATATGATCGACGATGTTGCCGTGCGCAAACTGACGGCCCGATACGTTAACCGTCACGCCGACGTATTGATCCGGGGAAGCATCTTGCCAGGCTTTCGCTTGTCGACAGGCCTCTTTCAACACCCATTCCCCGATGGGAACAATCAGCCCTGTGTCTTCAGCAATCGGTATGAAATCGGCAGGGGAGACAAGGTCGGTACCTTTGCGATTCCACCGCAGGAGTGCTTCGAAACCTGCCACGCGGCTGGTGTGCAGATCGACGACTGGCTGATATTGCAGGAACAATTCGCAGGCGTCGATGGCTTTTCTTAAATCGTGCTCAAATTCAAGCCGTGCCACGGCTCGCTCGTGCATGGTCTGGTCGAACACGGTGTGTCGCGCGCGGCCATGTGATTTGGATCGGTATAAAGCCGTATCCGCATCACGAAGCACCTGGTCCGCACTTTCGTAGTTCGGATGGCTCATGGCAATGCCAATGCTCGCACTGACAACAACCTCGTGTTCATCGAGTTGGAATGGTTCTTCCAGCGATTCGCGGATGCGTTGGGCAACAGATGCGGCAGATGCGGCGTCTGTCACGCTTTGCAGCAGAATGACGAACTCATCTCCGCCGAGTCTGGCAACGGTATTCTCCCCATTCCGGGAGACGGTGTCGCTACTGCGCAAGTGCGCCGTCAGTCGATCGGCGACAGCCTTGAGGAGTTCATCGCCCATCAAGTGCCCAAGACTATCATTCACTACCTTGAAGTGATCAAGGTCCATGAACAGCAGTGCGAAGCCGTCTTCAGGTTCACGTCGCACTCGAGCCATGCACTGTTCAAGGCGATCGAGCAAAAGCACGCGGTTGGGCAGTCCTGTTAACGTGTCGTGCAGGGCATCGTGGCGAAGGCGCTCTTCGATGGCCTTGCGTTCGGTGATTTCCGCTTCCAGCTCAGCATTGGCCAGGCTCAACTCACTGGTGCGCTTGTCGACCATGCCCTCAAGTTCGTTCAGCCGCAGTTCCGCTTGCTGTGCGAGTTGCCATTTCCTTGTGAGCGCCGCGGCAAGCTGATGTACCTCGACGCTGTCGAACGGTTTCTTGAGAATCAGCAGGCGATCCGTATGTCCCAGTCGGCGGGTCAGGTCTTCCCAGGTGTAATCAGAATATGCAGTACAGATGACCAGTTGAATGGTGGAATCGCTCTGGCAGATGCGTTCGATGGTTTCCAGACCATCCCAACCCGGTGGCATGCGCATATCGACAAATGCCAATGCGTATGGTCTTCCGTTTTGCTTTGCGTGACAAACTTTTGCCCAGCCCTCCTTGCCTTGGAACGCTGAGTCGACCTCGTAGGTGAATTGGACAGTTCCTGCGGTTTCGTTTTCACCGAACAACGCTGCCTCGGCGGCGGCAAGCTCATCCACATCATTCTCGCGGCATAATAGCTTGCGAAAGTCTGAATGGATCGCCTGGTTATCGTCAATCACCAGGATACGCATGTTGTTTGGGCCGTCAGTCACGTAATGCCTCACTACTGGCTTGCGTACTCATTTCGTGATCAGATTCGTTTCGTATGGGCAGTTCCAAAGTGAAACGTGCGCCCTTGTCGAGGCCTTCGCTGCTGGCGGTCAGCTCACCACCCATTTGTTCCGCCGCCAGGCGTGCGCTGTGTAAACCGAATCCGTGACCTCCCTCGCGTCGGGTCACGCCATGTTCAAAGATTCGTTCCACATCTTCCGGTGCGATACCGATGCCGTTGTCACTCACGGCGATTTCGAGTCGACCTTCTCTCTTCTGCCGCACGGTGATGCGTAGTTCACGCTGCCGCTTATCTGCAGCACTAAGCGCGTGCTTGGCATTACTAATCAGATTAATGAGAATCTGAAGGACACGGTGCTTATCCAACAGCACCGGTTCCATGTCATCGCATTCAACCTGCCAATCGATGTCGTGCCGATGAAACGCCAGCGCGTTGATTCGCACCGCATCGTTCACCAGCTGTTCTATAGACACCGCATCACGCAATGAGGCGCGCGCGGCATACGACTGCTGCGTGTTGATGATCTGGCGGATATGTTCAACGTTGTCGGAAAGTGAACGCAACTCAGTGAGAACCGAGGTATGTTCCTTGTCCATCAAATCTGCCAGGTTCGACATGTACTGCGGGAGCAGCTTGCCCTTGTCATCACTGGAAAGGAATGTGGCCAGATCATCACGGTGTTCATTGATCATGTCGGCGGCTTGACGCAATCGACTGGCACGCGACTGCCCAATCATGTCGATGCTCATGCTGGCTGACACATTCACACTGTTCAACACATTTCCGACGTTGTGTAAAACGCCTGCCGCGACTTGCGCCATATCAGCTTGCTGGCTAGCCTGGAGCAGTCGACGCTGAGTCTGGCGTTCGGCGCGTCGATTGGCACGTACACGTGTGATCAAGGCAATCACCAAACCGAGACAGACGACGGATTGAACAGCCAGCAGAAATGTGGCAGCCTGAGTTTTTCGGGATACGGGCACATGTGCCACAGTTGTATCGACCAATGTTTTGACGCAGCTGGTGGTCAAGTCCGGTTCAGCGATGGCAGCACCATATGTGTTTGTAGAGAACATGTCTGCTGCATGGGCCAGCAGTGCGAATCCGATGAAAATCGTAATGTTCATCCGACTACACATGATCAGGATTCCGCCACGCCATGGTTGACGTTCATTGTTGCTCTGTTGTTTGTTTCTGATTGATGATCGTCTTGTTGGTCGTTTGTCATGGGGATGGTCAGCGTAAATGTTGCCCCGTGTCCTGGGCCTTCACTTTCTGCGACAAGCGATCCGCCGAGTTCGCGCGCAGCAATGGCTGCGCTGTGAAGCCCGAAGCCATGCCCATCCGGCCGCGTTGTGAAGCCGTGCTGGAAGATACGGGTCAAATTCTCCTGGGGAATGCCCATGCCTGTATCCATCACGCGGAAACTTACGGCGGTGCCTTCGTTGCAGACGCCGAGATGCAACGTGAGAATGCGCTGCGACTGAGAACTGTCTGACATTGCATACTTTGCATTGCTGATCAGGTTGACCAGGATCTGCAGAAGTTTGTGCTTATCGACATTCAACTGCGGCACTGACTCATAGTCTTCAGCCAATTCAATCCCGTGACGTTCAAGGCCTGCACGGTTCATGCGCACGGCGTCGGCCAGCAGTAACGTGGGATCAACCAGTTCAAGCAGGCCCCCTGCGCGAGTGTACGACTGTTGCGTACTGATGATTTCTTTGATGTGTTCGACGCTTTGCAGCAGTGACGCGGTTTCTCTGGTGAGTTCGCTTTGCTCATCAGTGAGATGTTCGGCCAGCATGGCCAGGTAACTTGGTAGTTGTTTGCCGCGCTCATCATCGGTCAGGAATGATGCGAGGTCAGCATCATGCGACTTGACCAGATCAGCAGCTTGCCGCAGGTTCGTGATGCGCAATTTCCGCAGGCGGTCGCTCAGCAAGCTGGCTGAAACATTCACACTGTTGAGTACATTGCCGACGTTGTGTAACACGCTACTGGCGACTTCAGCCATGCCGACGCGCCGGGACGATTCGATCAACTTGTGATTCAGAACTTCGCGTTCACGTTCAGCGGCGCGACGCGAGGTGATGTCGTGGCAGCACCAGATGCGACCGGCAACGCCACCTTCCTCGGCCAATGGTGCGGAAAAGACTTCCAGCACGCGACCATCTTCCAGTTCCACCGGGAACATGACCTCATCAGATGTCTTATAGATATCTTCGATCTTTTCTATAAAGCCAGTTCGGTCGGCCATTCGCTGCGACGCTTTTGCCAGCGTGACATGCTCATCGGTGCCGATCAGACGGCTTTCATCCAGGCCCCAGAATTCGCAGAATCGTTGATTGGTATGCAGCACGCGGCGGGCGGAGGAAACCACCATGATGCCGTCAGCCGTGGACTGGATTGTTGCACGCAGAATGGTCTGGTTGTGCCTGAGAGATTCAGCTGCACGGACGGCTCGTTCTTTGGTTTGCCCCAGATCGCGGGTGCGTTCTGCTACCTGCTCTTCCAAACGATCGCGTGCTTCAGCCAGGGCATCGTCGCGCGTTTGTATCTGACCAAGCATGGCGTTGAAGCCATCGGTCAAGGCCCCGAGTTCATCATCATTGTATTTCTTGGCACGGACGGAGTAATCCCGTTGCGTGGCGACGGCCGCCATCGTGTTTCGCAGGTCAAGCACAGGTTGAGTCACCATGCGTTGTAAGCGCAGGGCGAGTAAAACTGCTGCTCCTATCCCCAACAGTCCGATGAAAATGGTCATTGCGGCATCGACGAAAATGCGTCGGTATGCCGGTCTCATGTTGTATACAAGATGAAGTTTACCCAGTTCTTCGCCGTCAAAGATGATTTTCCGCGAGATATGAAGCCGCTGCGTCGAGTGCATGTGAGGATCGACTTCTTCGTGATGGCCATCGGCCACATTGGAAACTGCGCCGTCTTTGTAGCTCGCAAACAGGGCACCATTGCGGTTGTAGATGCTGGCTCCGACAATGTGCTCCATTGCCTGCAATGAGTTAAGCAGATGCTCCGCGGCGGCCGCGTCATCAAACACCAGTGGGGCGGCAGCGTTCTGGGCCATCACATTGGCTTGGATACTTAATTGCGAGGATGGCCCACGCATGGCCTCCGAAGCCTGACGCCACACGGCCACCGCGGTCACCATCGCGATCGATGCTCCCGCAGCAGTGGCGGCCAGCAGAATGATCTTCCACCGGAAACTCAGTCGGCTGGTCAACTTCATGGTGGCACCTCCGACTTCGTTGCAGACACAGTGTTACTCTTCTCCGGTGTACGAATGATCTGCGCAAGACTCATCAACTGTGAACGAATTTTCAGTTGAGTCCTTTCAAGCACCGTCATGTTGATACAGAGCATCAAACGCTTACGCTTGTTATTCAGCTTCAGTTCCACGGTGCCCTGGCTCTTGGCGAAACCGGGCGTGTTACTGATCACCAACACATCATGATTTTCAACGGCCTGGCGCAGGGATGCCCATTCGCTCATCGATTCAGGGCTGACGTACACCATGTGGCATTGACGCATGTCAGCGTGAATGCGATTCACGGCCGCCCGGTAATCCTTACGTTGTTGCTCGGTTGCATTGGAAGCAAGCGTGGGATACTTGACCAGCCGAACCTGGATGGCACGCCCCTTTATCTTGCGCCCAGCCACTGCTGCCTGGAAGACATCGATCAGTGGCCCTTCACCGATCATGCCCACCACCAACGGGCTGGTGCTGTCTTCAAAACTCGATTCTGGCCAGGTGGTGAACTTAATCAGGTTGAAGGTAA
>JANQFT010000213.1 GCA_028277685.1 Phycisphaeraceae bacterium | reverse complement strand
TTGCCGCGCGGTCAGCGTAGAGTCTGATCGCCCGGCCGATGGGGATGGCCGCGACCCCCTTCTTTTCATCCACCCACCGGTAACGGCCTATCCGGTTCTGTTGGTCCAGTTCGTGATCGAGCAACTCCGCCACGGGCTGGTCAATCACATCCGCCTGTGCCATGAGGTTTTCCAGATGATAGTTCAGCGCCATGGTGCCAGGCACGACCACACCCCCTAAAAAAATCGTGCCCACGATAATCAGCAACATGACCACCCTGGCGTTGATCTGATCATCCGCAGGATTGCGCGTTTCATGGGTTGTGGGTGATTCGCTCATTTAGATATTCTCAAACGCCAGCGATTCACTTAAGCGTGGGTCTTTCACGGGGATCAGGGGCTTCGCGCCGGCGAGCCAGGCGAGCGTGGCGATCCAGATGCCGCCCATGCCCAACGCGCAACCGATCCACTGCACCACTTCCAAGGACTCTACCGGCAACACATCGCCGTGGTCGGCCAAGCTCGGACGCACCACCCAGAGCAGGTCGATGTAATGCATCACCAGCAGCCACACTGCCCACGCGCACAGCAGGTTGCGTTTGCGTTTGACGCTGCGACTCATCATGCCAAGCAGCGGAATGATGAAGTGGCCGAACAGCAAGCCGATGATGACGTAAGACCAGATGCTGACGTGACGCGGGTCGGTCGATGCACCATGTTGAACGAACCACGCCGTTTCTTCGGGGATGCTGGCATACCAGATCAGCATGTATTGGCTGTACGCAATGTAGGCCCAGAACACCACGAACGCGAACAGCATCTTGCCCGCATCGTGATAATGGTTGTGGTTGATGGCGCTGGGAGCGACGCCTTTGCCCTGCATCCACCGCATGAGCAGCGTTTGCGTGGCATAAAAACCAACCACTGCCCCGGCGAAGTAATACACACCGAACATGGTGCTGAACCAGTGCGGCGTGAGCGACTTGATCAGGTCAAACGAGGCGAATGTACCGGTGACCGCGAACAGCAACAGGCCCACTGGCGCGAGTTTCTGCATACGCAGTGTGAGGGCAGCATCACCGGTGTCATCCTGCAGGCGGCTGGTGCGCAGGTAGAACAGGCCCAGCCCGATCCACACCAGGAAGTACACGATCCACCGCGCGGTGAAGAACGGCAGGTTGAGATACGCCGCCTTCCCGGCCACCACGTAATCGCCTTCCGGCGGGTGCGTCCATTCGTACAGATGGGTGGTCCACGCGGCGTAGAGAATCGGCACCGCAAACAGCGCAAGGATGATCACGTTCGCCGCCACCAATTCACCAAGCCGCCGCACCACCACCGTCGCCCCGGTGTGAGCCACGTGGGTAATCAACACGAAAAACAACCCGCCGAGTGAGATGCTCAGCCAGAACGCGAACGCGGTGAGGTAAGCGAACCAGAACCTTGCCCCTGCATTTTCCTCCGACACAAACGATACACCGATGGCAATCGCCAGCGACACGATACCGACAATCGCACCCATCCCCATCACGCCGCGCGCGCTGGTCTGCAGGGCGGTGCGTTCGGAGGGATCGAGTTTTACATCGTGATGCGATGACACGAAGGCTACTCCTGTCGCAATCTCGGGCGCATGTCTTCCGGCACGTCGGCAGCAACGGCGTTCTGCGAAAGTTGCAGCGCCTTCACATAGGCCACGATGGCCCAACGGTCGTCGGTCGGAATCTTCGAAGCGTAACCAGGCATGGTGCGACGACCCCATTTGATGGTGCCGTAGAGATCACCCAGCTTGCGGCCACGCAGATCGTCGGTATGCAGGTTGGTTGGTTGCACCCAGGCGGAACTTTCCAATTGCACCGCGCGTTGGTGCACCATGCCGTCGCCGTAGCCGGCTGCGCCATGACAAGGCGTACAGTAAATGTTGTAGCGTTCCTGCCCGCGCAGAATGAACGCCTCATCCACCTTGATCGTCGCGGGGTAACCGTCCGCCCACTGCACTTTGCCTTCCACGATCGGTCCACCGTGTTCCAGGTGTTCGTCCGCCATCAGACGGCCACGTGCGATGGTGCCTTCGATGGGCGGTCGCATGGCGCGGCCATCGGCGAACAGCGTGTTCGCAGCCTGCGCCTTGTACTTCACCTGGTTATCCATGTCCTGGAAGAAATGGATGCGTGGCTTGCGGTGCGGCACCGTGCGGTAATACGCGATCAGCGCCAGCGGCACCCACGAAAGGGGAATCATGATCGCCATCGCGGCAATCAACCACTTCGGGATGTTGGGCTTGCGTATCACGTTAGTCCTCAATGCGTTCCACATTCACCGCACCAGCCTCAGTCAGCAGGCGGGGGATTTCGGTTTCGTCGTACTTCGGGTCGTCCGCTTCGATCGCGAGGAAGAACCGGTCGTTCGTTGCCCGGCGGAAGGCTTCGCTTTTGAACAGCGGATGATAAAGCTTCGGTAGTTTGTTCCGCAGGATCATGCCGAACACCGCGCCGAATGCGGCCAGCAGAATCGTGGTTTC
>JANQFT010000137.1 GCA_028277685.1 Phycisphaeraceae bacterium | reverse complement strand
TTCTCCCTTCCAACGAACGACGCGACACCGCCAGTTCGTATAGCAACGTATCCACCGATAACGGTTCACACGCGCGATCACGAATCATGCATAGCGCTTCCGCCACTTGCGGGTCGGCCACAGCCAACACATCCGATGACTGCCGCGTGACCACACCCTGCGGCGGAATACGCACCTCGTGTTCAGGCAACGCTTCCCCCCCCAACATGCGATCCAACATGCGCGCCGATTCATAACCAATCTGCTCCGCGGAATACGCCACACTGCTCAGCGGCGGCGCAGGTAACCGGCACATCAGTTCGGCATTCTCCACACCCACGATCGCCACGTGTTCCGGCACTGCCAAGCCGCACAGTCGACACACATCACTGATCCGCCGTGCGACCAGATCCGTCACACCCAAAATGCCCACCGGACGAGGCAGCGAAACCAACCAGTCGCGCACCTCATCGATGAACTCCGGACTGTTCGGCGTGAACTGCGCAATCGAAAGCACATCACAGCGATATCCCGCGCGGTGCACTTCCTGTGCGAAACCCGCCACGCGATCGCGCCAGGCCTGACCCTGAATCAGTGGCGCAGCAAAATTCGTAAACCCACGATCCAGCAGGTGGCGGGCGGCCATTTGTCCGCACGGCTTGTCATCCGCCAACACACGCGGTATCCGACTGTGACGCATCACGCCCGATGTATTCACCGCCGCGATCCCCGCATCGAGGTAGCGATTCTCACCCCCGGCCGTCCAGATGCAGGTGATCACCCCACTCACCTCCGGATCAAGTTCATCCGGCATCGACTCACCCCATTCCGGCACGTTCATCTGCCACGGACGCTCCGCCTCAGCCAGCGCATAGCGCTTCACTCCCAGCGCGATCACCGGTCCAAGCCCGTGACCCATGGGAATACAAAGATAAATGCGATAAGGCTTTACCACACCAGAAGCATACACCAGCTTGCGTATTCACGCAACAGTTATGCGGGAACTCGCACAGACGCGGTGTTAATGTGTTAAGGCACGTTCATCAGCGCCACGTGGCGCGAATGGAGGATGTCATGATGACTCAGAACCCCCACCCCATCACGAGAGATTGGAGAACCCGTATGACCAGCACCCGCACCCTTGTCGCTGCACTTGCCATGATCGTTGCCTTTGCGACGGTTGGCCAAGCGGCTGAAATCTTCTTCCTGAGCACCACGCAAGGTTCGCTCAACAATGGTACCGGTGTGACCGAACGCTTTGATACCGCCACCGTAATCATCAACGAAGCCAGCGGTGTCAGTGGCCCCAGCGCTGCCGACCTGATCAGTGATGGAGCGGACGGCGACGGCATTGTGGGTTTGAACCGTCTGTGGAACAACTCAGCCGATGGTTACTTCAGCATCGACAACGTCGGCGGCAGTGCCACCAGCGTATCGAACTTCGACAACGCCTTTCTCGCCATCACCATCACCGCCGATGCGGGCCAGACGCTGAACCTGACTGAACTCAGTCTTGACTCAGCGGCCTTCACGTCGAACAATCGCCGTGGCTATGAAATCTACGCTGAAGTCGATGGCGGCACGTTCGATCCCGGCGACTTGCTGATCGATGTGAACGATGAAAACGCAAGCCGCGCCAACCCGGCCAACCACAGTGCCGACCTGACCGGCGCGAAGTACCAGGGCATCAGCTCGATCACCTTCAAGTTCTTCCCGCTGACCGACCTGAGCGGCCGCACGGTTGACTTCAAAAACTTCACCGTGGAAGGCGAAGTGATTCCCGAGCCGGCGTCATTGGCGCTGCTTGGTCTGGGCGGATTGATGATGCTGAAGCGTCGCCGCGCCTGATCGACGCGCGTTCGCCGCGCATACCAAACTCTGACGGGTTCAACATGGGGCGGTTCAGGAAGGCAAGCCTGAATCGCCCCTGTTGCGTGCGCCAAACGCAGTAGCCAGCAAGCGTCTTCAAGGCGAATACACATCGCTGTTCACTGTCGAACAGAAGAGACTAGCACCTGACATTTAGAAAAGCTTTCTGGCGCGCACATAGAAGAAAATGAGCAGACTGCACGTATCGAAACAACGAGAAGCTTTTCTACAGGGCAGGTCGGGTGGGGGCGCGTTTTTTTCCTACCCCTTCCCCGACGGGTGAGGTGGTCCTGCGTCGCCCTCCCCCTCCGGAGGATGGACGACCCCTGGCACGCGATGCAGCGTGTATCAGGGCTTGTAAGTCTTTCTTAAACAAATGAATACGAAACCACACTCGGGGAAACACCCGCTATCAGACCCGGATTCCCGTATCGGGCACGCAAGTGTAGCCTAACGATGGCTTTGCGACGCAAAATATCTCCGGGGGCAACCTCACCAACGTGCCAACTCCAATCCCGGTCTACCCGGAAGGACAGATCGCCACATTCAGACCTGAGCCTGGCAAGATTGACAATCAAAAACCGTCAATCGAAGATTCCCATCCTGTCGATAACAAGTTTTGAATACCCGACCATTGACTCTGCGATTTGGTGAGTCATAATGGGCATCGGAGAAACGTATATGACTCAGCGCATCTATTGGTTCTGGTTTTATTACTTTAGCGGCCAAAATCCGCAAAGGGGTATCGCCTGAACCTGAACGTTGAGTCCTAGCAAGACACACGAACCCCGATGCGGAACTCGAAGCATCGGGGTTTTTCGTTGGCCATCCGAATGGAGCACCCCTCATGATTGTCGTCATGAAACCCGATGCAACCGAGGCGCAAATCAAGAAGGTCATCGCCATGGTGCACGAACTTGGACTGAAGGATCAAACCATCGTCGGCAGTGAGTTGACGGTTGTCGCCGTGATCGGCGATGACCGCAAGAAAGATCGCCAGATCTTCGAACGCTTCGAAGGCGTACAGAAGGTGGTCAACATCCTCGCTCCATATAAACGTTCATCTTCCGAAGTGAAGCCCGATCGTACGATCGTCAAGCTTTCCGACAACTGCGTGATCGGCAAGAACACCGTGCAGGTGATCGCCGGTCCATGCAGCGTGGAAAGTGAAGAACAACTGATGACCATCGCGCGTCGCGTCAAAGCGGCCGGCTGCACCGCCCTGCGTGGCGGCGCGTTTAAACCCCGCACCAGCCCCTACGCCTTTCAGGGCCTCGGCGAAGATGGCCTGAAGATTCTCGCCGCCGCGCGTGAGGAAACCGGCCTGGCCATCGTCACCGAAGTGATCACCACCGAGGATGTCGAACTGGTCGCCCGTTACGCCGACTGCCTGCAGATCGGCACCCGCAACGCGCAAAACTTCAAGCTGCTTGAAGCATGCGGTGGGGTCGACAAGCCCATTCTCTATAAGCGCGGCATGTCAATGACCCTCGATGAATACCTGCTGGCTGCGGAGTACATCCTCGATGGCGGCAACCCGAACGTGATCCTCTGCGAACGCGGCATCCGCACCTTTGAAGATCATGTACGTAATACGATGAGTCTGGCCTCCGTCATCGAACTGCATCAGCGCAGTCACCTGCCGGTGGTGGCTGATCCTTCGCACGGCACGGGGCATGCCCATCTGGTGCCGAAGATGGCAGCCGCATGCGTAGCC
>JANQFT010000058.1 GCA_028277685.1 Phycisphaeraceae bacterium | reverse complement strand
CTTCCATCGGCGTCGGCTCATCATGCACGCACATGAACAGTGATTGGATGACCAGGTCGCGCGGTTGTCCCGCTGCCTGAATGTTTTCCAGCACGCGCGACAGTGATACCGGTGAACGATCCACTTGGTCGTAGTATGCCTGCGTGCCGGCGTCCAGCTTCGCCCATATTTCACCGTTATGTTGGTCGAGCAGGGCCATCGCCTCCTGCACGTTTTTGCGCTGCAGCAACGTGGCATTGGTGAGGACGACGATCTTCACTTCATGCAGGTCGTGCGATGCCTTGCATTCGACAGTCAGGCGAACCGCATCATCGAAATGTTTGTATGAGGTGGGTTCGCCATCGCCGCTGAAGGCGATGTCGTTGATGCGGCGGAGGGGCGTGGGTGTTCGGGCGAAATAGTCATCTTCCCATAGCCGACCGGACTTTGCTTCGGCCAGCATCCAGTCGAGTTCGGCGCGAAGCTGAACAAGGTCGACCTGCTTTTGTGCAGGCGCACTGCTTCCGGAGGTTTCGGGGGTGCGATCCACCTGGCAGTAGATACAGTCGAAGTTGCACACCTTGTCGACGTTCAGGTTGATCCCGACCGACAACCCGCCCGCCCGCCGACTGAGTACGGGGTAGACGTAATCAAAGTCGCGCCACTGCCGGGGGTGGTTGGCGTAGAGCTGGGTGGCATTGGTGGGTTGGTGGTCCTGATTGGTCATTTGGTGCATTATAGGGGCATGACGAAACATAATGGCCTTTGGCAGGGTTGGTACAAGATTCCATGGCACGATGCGGATTTCAATCGGCGGATGCTGGCTGAGCATTTATCGCAATCGCACGACATGGCGAGCAGGCGGAGCGAATGGATCGATCAGCAGGTGCAGTTCATCCATCAGGATATTCTGCGCGACCAATCGTCGCGCATCCTTGATCTCGGCTGCGGGCCGGGGTTGTACGCGCACCGGTTGGCGGCAATGGGGCACATGGTCAGGGGTATCGACATCGGGCCGGCGTCGATCGATCATGCCCGCGAGCACGCGCCGGAACAGGGATGTGAATTCATCCTCAGCGACATCCGCACCACCGATTTCAGCGGCCCATACGATCTGGTCATGTTGTTGTTCGGTGAGTTCAACGTGTTTTCACCCGATGATGCACGGCAGATCGTGCACAAGGCCAGGCAATCCCTCGCGCCCGGCGGGCGGATGATCATCGAGATGCAAACGTATGAGGCTGTGAAGGAAGGTGGCCACGGCGAACCGCATGAACAGCAACACGAACAGGGGTTGTTCAGCGATGAGCCGTATACCTGTCGCACGGAATGTGTGTGGTACGAAAGTGAGCAGGTTGGTATGCGGACGTTCACCATCACCCAGGGTGACCGGGTGACCACGTATCACGATACGAACCAGGCGTGGACGCACGAAGCGCTGCGTGATCTGCTTGAGTCGTGTGGATTTGAAGGTGATGTGGTGCAGGTGGCGGCTTGGCCGTGTAATACGGCATCGCTTGGGTTGTGGATGGTGTAGCAACGGCGCGGACGCCGCAACTGTGATGAAGCGCCGCGGCTTCGCCGCGTCCTGTGATGCGTCGCATCACAGCTACAATCACACGCAAGCCTCAATGCTTCTTCTTCGCGGTGATGAACGCGGCCATCAGGGTGTGGCGGAGCTTCTCAGTACTCATGCCTTCCAGGAATGAGCGATCGAAGTCGAGGCGCATGCCTTTGAAGTGCGTCAGCTCATCGATGCACTTGCGGCGGGAAAGGCGACAGATATCGCGGGCAAGTTCATCCATCGATGATTTGGGTGACACGGCAAGGCTCCTTCAATTGTGAATGTGATGCCTGGACGAGCACCAATAGTTTTATCGGCGGGGTGCGGGGGGCACTTTGGCTGAAAGCGAGAAGTTAAAAGTTGGAAGTGGTCCTGCTTCGCACAAGGCTACGCAGGATGTTGCGGCCTGGTTTGTTCGCCATGCATAGCTCAATCGCCCAATCACCAGATCACCAAATCACCCAATGCATGTTGCATCGCTCTGACCCGCCGTCATAACCGGTAAAGGCAGCAGGTGAAGCGCGTCGTAACGCAACGTGTCGATTACCATCGACTTAGCGCGCACTTCTCGTCCGCAAACTTCCGAGGGTCGGCATTGGCACACGCTCTGTTTGGTACATGGCGAGACGCAGTTCGCCAACCACGGAGTAAGAGAGATGGACGGCATTTACGCAGTCGGTACCAGCATTGACCTGAGTTACACGCTCACCCACGCATCCATGGCCGGGGCCAACGCCCACGACACGGCCCTGTTGGGAAGCACCGGGGGTGGCGACATCCTCGACCTTTCCGGGGGCGGCGACATCGCCCAGGCTTACGACACGCCGGGCGGATGGTTCGACCTGCTCAGTGGCGCCAGCGACAACCAGACGCTGGAGATGATGATCGCCCTGATCATCCTTTCCTCCATGCTTGGTGAAGAGCAAGGCGGCATGACCGAGGACCTGCTCGGCATGCTGGGCCAAATGCTCAGCGGAGCGGGTGAAGGTGAAAGTGGCACCGCAGCCATGCAATCGATGACGCTCAGCTACAGCTACGAATCGATTTCAGTCGGCAGCAGTATGCCTGCCGGTAGCAGCTACGGCATGACGGATGTGATGGCGTGAGCGTGAACAGGTGACAGGTTGCAGGTCACCGTCAATACGAAACTGGGGCATGCACGCACCTTGTCTCGCCGGCAAGGTGTGTTTGCTTGCGCGGGGTGCGGTATGCTGTTGCCCATGCGCACGGATGATCTTGATTACCATCTTCCGCCTGAATTGATCGCCACCATGCCTGCTGAGAAGCGCGATGCCGCGCGTCTGCTGGTGCTCAGATTGAAAAGCGACCGCCTGTCTCACCATCGCGTGACCGACTTACCCGACCTGCTGCGTGCCGGTGACCTGCTGGTACTCAACGAAACGAAAGTGTTGCCGGCCAAATTCAGCGCAGTACGGGCTGACACGGGCGGAAAGATCAGCGGGTTGTTCCTGGAAACACGCAACGACCAGACGTGGCATGTGTTGCTGGAGTCGCGCGGGAAGTTGCAGATGGGTGAAGCGATCACGCTCGCTCCGATGAGTTCTTTGAAACTGATTGAACACCTGGAAGATGGATCGTGGATCGCCACGTTGCACAGCGACTTGGATTCGCAGCAGTTGTTGGATCAGATCGGGGCGATGCCGCTGCCGCCGTATATTCAGAAACAGCGCGGGGCAGAGGGGGATTGGGCTTCACTTGATCGAGAGCGATACCAGACGGTGTACGCCCGAACGCCCGGAGCGGTGGCGGCGCCGACGGCGGGCCTGCACTTCACCGATGACCTTTTGTGCCAACTGACAAACGGTGGAATCAATACCGCGCGGCTCACATTGCACGTGGGCATGGGTACGTTTCAACCGGTACGGGCTGAATCGCTCGATGATCACGACATGCATTCAGAATGGTTCACGGTGCCGGGCGAAACAAGTGAAGCTTTGCGCACCGCGCGGGTGGAAGGACGGCGCATCATTCCCGTGGGCACCACCAGCGTGCGGGCGCTGGAATCTTTGCCGGTCGACCTGCCGCGTGAAGATTACGCGGCCGACACGAAACTGTTGATCCAACCGGGTTACGATTTTCGTTTTGCGGATGGGTTGATGACCAACTTTCACCTGCCGCGCAGTACGTTGCTGGCATTGGTTGGTGCGTTGACCGGGATGGACCGCCTGAAACGCACCTACGCCGCGGCGATCGATAAGGGGTATCGGTTTTATAGCTACGGCGATGCGATGTTGGTGTTGGATGAGTGATGCGTTGGTTCCCTCTCCCTTGCAGGGAGAGGGTTAGGGTGAGGGTAGAGCCTGGAAATTTGGTGTGCCGGGATTCAACCCCCTCACCCAGCCTCTCCCCCACTCGGGGGAGAGGAGCACACGGCCTCACTTCTTCTCTTTCACAAACAATCCGGAAATGCGGTTTGCCTGATCGAGGGTGATGGTGAAGATCAGCGTGTTGCCGTTTACGGTATTGGCGTGGACCTTGTAAGCGAATTGGTTGGCGGGTACCAGCGTCACGCGGGTGTGATCGACCACTTCCACCAGGGTGCCGGTGCGGGCGCGCAGGGGATCGACCACCGATTTTAGTTGATCCGGTGAAAGCGCAGCAGCCATGGCCTTATCGAAACGTTTGAGGACCGGATCGTACTGACCGCTGAGCAGTTGGTGGATGATGGCGGTCATGGTGGGGCCGACCTTCTGCCAGATGGGGTCGGCGGGGGGAAGATTCACCGGTTTGGGTTCGGGCTGCGGATCGGCCTTGGCTGGGATGGGCGTTGGCTTCGGCTTGGTGGCGGATTTGTTTTCAACAGGCTTCGGTTTTGGTTGCGGCTTGACTTCCTCCGTGATGGGCTTGGGGTCATCGGGGGTGGGCTTGGCCTTGGTGGGTGCGACCGGCTTGGGTTTCGGTTCATCGGCGGGCTTGGCAGTTGGCTCGACCGCATTGACTTGTTCGGTTTGTTCGGGTTGCGGGACCGGCAGGGGAAGCGGGGCTGGCTGAACCGTGGCGGTTGGCAGTGCGATCATGGGTCGCTTGGCGGCCACGAGTTCTTCCAGCAGTCGTTGGGTGCGTGCGTTGTGGTCGACCTGCAGCATGCTCATCACGCCGATGATGACCACCAGGATCGCCAGCAGAATGTTACTGAGGTGCGCAGAATTCATGGGCGTGCTCTCCGGGAAAGGCAGCGGGTGATGGTCGCGGGTCGGCCTGCTATTCTACATCACCATGTGGGCGTGGCTACAGGCAAGGTTCGGCAAGAAGCCGCTGGGGCAACAGGGCGAGCGCGCTGCCGCTCGTCATCTGCGCCGGCGCGGCTATCGCATTCTTGGGATGAACGTGCGATCACGATTGGGTGAAATCGACATTCTGGCGGTCCATCGCGCTTCGCGCACCGTGTGCGTGGTGGAGGTGAAAACCACGGTAAGTGATGATCCACCCCCGGAAGTGCACGTGAACGCGGCCAAGCAACGCAAGCTGACGTTGTTGGCCGATCAATTGGTGAAGCGTTACCGATTACAGGATCGCGTGATTCGTTTTGATGTGGTGGGCGTGGTTTGGCCAACGGGCGAGAAGCAGCCGCGCCGCATCACGCATCATGAGGGAGCGTTTGAGGCGCAGTGGTGAATGAAGAGTAGACGGAATCAACAGCATGAACGGGATGTTTTTTGACGCTTCATCCAGTCAATCCGGTTCATCCTGTTAACTCTTTCGCTACGTAAGGCACGCGGTAGGTCACCAGCAGGTCGCCGGTTTCCGCATCGAAGGTGTCGGTGCGTTCGACGATGCCCGAAGGATCGGGCGTGAGGGTGGTACCATCTTCGAGGGTGATGTCATGGCACAGTTCGGTGGGGTTGCGTTCCCATTCGAGTTGCTGGATGGTGTTGTGGGCAGAAGCGGGAATGCGGTAGGTGGTGCCGTAGTAGACGACGTGCCGCTCGCCGCTGGGGTTGGTCCATCCGCGATCGGTCGTCTGATACAGCAGGGCTCCGCCCATGGTGTGCATCCTTTCGGGTAACGTGAATCAATTAAGATCGAACAGGTTGTTGTCGTCCGGGCCGAACCAGCCAAGGCCGGCCGTGCGGACATCTTCCTCCGGCGGGTTACCGTAGTTAACGTAACGGGCTGAAAAGGTCATCGTTTGTCCATCGATATGGCCGTCTGCCCATGCGACGTTGGCGCGTTCGGCGTGACGAAAATGAATCGACGGGTTGGGGCGATTGGGCGATGGGCTTGGGCCAGCTTTGATATGAATGTAAGGTAACTCAATGAACGAGTATGCGATTAACTCAAGTTGCGCGTTCTTGATGAATGCCGTGTCGGTAAACATGACGGTTTGGCCAGGCGAGTTAATTTCGCTGATCCGTGCTGAGTGCCATGCGCCCTCGGTGTAGGATGTGGCTGAGAATGTGAATTGGCCGTAGCGATCGTAGCGGCCGCCGATGTAGGTGCTGTTGTAGCCGTATCCCCCGCAGCCGGCTTCAAAAGCATCGCTTTGACCGACTTGTTCCACGTGATCGTCAAAAGCGGGGCATTGTTTCACGCGGCCTTCGCTGCCAAAGTAGTCTGCCATATCGCTTTTTGCAGGTTCGAACACATCGTTTTTTGTGGTGCGCTTTCCGTGCCAGCGTTCAAGGTTATTGCCGTTGATGTCACGAGCGGCCAGCGCGAAATGATCACGAAAATTCGTGGCGTAGGTGGTGTTGGCCAAAAACAACTGACGCACATTCGACGCACACACCGCGCCTTGGGCAATCTTCTTCGCCTGGCCCAGTGCGGGAAGCAGAATTCCCAGCAGCAGGGCGATGATCGCCACGACTACCAATAGTTCGACCAATGTAAACGCGCGTCGGTTCATGATAGAAAAAGCAAAGCCTACGTCCCGCCGGGACGTAGGCTTTGGGGAAACAGGTTAACGACGCCGACGGATGGCGATGCCTCCGATTACCATCAGCCCTATGGTCGCCGGTTCGGGTATCGCCGCGACGTACATCACCTCAGTACTGAATGAACCGAAGTGTGATGTGACCGTATCGCTGACGGTGCGAATACGCACGTATGAAATATCCGACAGGGTTATGGCGTTGCCGTTGATGTCGATGGCGTCGGAGATGTCCACGCGGTCTCCCTCGGCGTGAATGTCGGCGTAGCCGTATAGATCATTGGTGCCATTGAGTTGCCAAATGGGATCGGTGTACGAGTCGGCCGCACCGCTACCGGAAACATCATCGCCGGCCCAGGTGTAGGTAATGTTGATCGGTGCGGTACGCGGGTCGTGCGGCAGTTGGTCGTAATTGCCGGGCTTGATCAGGTAGAACGTTTCGTCCGCCCAACCGTTTGGGGTGGCAGTGGGGTTGGTGGTTTCGCGTGCCACTTCAATGTAACCCGGTTCCCACCAGGATTCGTTGCCGGTGGTGTTATCGACGATCGGGTTGCCTTGAATCAAAAGGTCCATCACGCCGTTGCCGTTGTTCGTTACGGGGGCATTGAAACCCACGACCAAGCCGACTGGGTTGCCCTGGCTGGTGTTGAAACCACCGGTGAGGCTGGTTGGCGGACCAAATGGAGAATCGGTCCAACCGCCCAGCGACACGCCGGCCCCGTTGTCGCTCAGAGCGTTGGTGGGGTCGAACCACGCAGCGCCCCCCGCGGGAGACTGCGCGATTTCAAAGTAACTGACAAAGTCGGCCATGCGATCGGCCTGCGCTGCACCCACCGCAATCAACAGCACGCTGGTAAAGACGACACTTCGCATCAAACGTTCAAAGCACACCATGACGTTTCATCCTTCAAAAAATGCAGCGGTCAAAAAACTGAGCATGATCGCTTGATCACGCTCAGCTGGTTTAGTTTCTCAGCGGCGACGACGCAGCATGCCTAACGCAGACACGGCGATCAGTGAAAGTGTAGCCGGTTCCGGAACAGCCATGCTGTACACAGTGCTGACAGGATCGGCGTCCGGCGCGAAAGAGTAGTCGAAGTTCGAGGCGACGGCGTACAGCGTGTCATCCTCATACGCGATCGAACCGAACCAGATGCTTTCCTGAGCGCCTTGTGCGCCCGCTTCATCGGTCACGGTGGCGATGGTGGCCAGATTGTTGCCTGTGGCCAAGTCATAAGTTTTGATCGACTTGCCTTCGGTGACGAAGATTTCACCGTTGTCGCCCATGGCCAGGTAGCCAGGACCGGAGTTGGTGTTCACTACGAGGGTGGCGTCGGCCATGGTGACGTTTCCGCCAGCCAGGTCGGCCGCGTCAAAACGGTAGATGGCTGAGTCACTAAAGCTGGCATAGTAGAGGTTACCCGCCGTATCCGTGGTGATACCGCCGCTGGGGCCGCCGATGGTGCCGACCTTCGTGGTGACGCCGGTGGTCCAATCGATGGTGAAGATTTCAGTGCCGTTGGTCGCGCCGTTGGGGTACGGATTGGCCACGATGTATGTGGTGCCATCGCTGGTGATGGCGGCATCGTACGTCCCGGACAGTGTGGATTTTTCGGTGTAGCTTCCACCGTCGACAGTGCCAGTGCTGGAGTCGGCGGGAGCAATGTCGCTGGCGTAACTGGTGGTATGGCTACTGTAGATGTTGCCGTTGTAATGCTCTACGAACGCAGGGCCGGCGTTGCGACCGATGGTTGCCAGATCAGAGACCGCCTTGGTCTGGGCATCGATGGAAATGACGCGCGCGTAATCAAAGTAATACACGGTTGTGCCATCCACGGCCAAGCCGTTGCCGTGTTCGAACATCGCCCCGGAGTACAGCGCATCCGGTGTGCTGAAGTTCCCATTCACACCCGCGACGGCCACGCTCGACATCAGCGCAGCGATAACCATCGCGCTCAAATACATCTTCCGTACCATGACGAAACTCCTTGTCCCGAAACGCGCGGGACGTTTTGACCCCACCATGTAGAGAGAGAGCACAAAGGTATCGTCCGCGCGGTGACGTGCCGGGTGAACTGACTGCCAGGGGTCAATAGCAGGAGCCAAGCCCGATGCGTCCCATACCGCGAGGACACACAATTCGGCGTGGCAGGCAGGTCTTCCGGCTTAGAACTCAACGTTCAGTCGCCTTCCCAACTTACCCGTTGCAGGTAAGTCAGTGGCTTGATGACTGAACGCACCCGTTCATCACGGCGGCGCGTCCGCGGGAGAATTGGATCAACTCGATCCGTACTCCGCTTCCCTTATGGTCTCGACGAATCGAGACACCTGTCACGAAGGCCAAACTTACAGCGCGGTTGCGTGCACAGCAAGACTCAATCATCTGATTTGGTAGAAAAAGTCTGGCAGGTGAAGGTTGCCGCCCCGTCGGTGAGGGCGATGTTCAGGACATGGATTTCTCTACCGCCCTGAGTGCCGATGGTGAGGGGTGTTTGCTCGATTTTCTCCCGGGCTTTGACGACAACCTGCTCGCGGGCGTCTTCTTCGGAGCCGAATTTCTCGATAAGCGTTTCCAGGATACCCACGGGAATGGGCAGACGTCCGCCGCGCACGGCTCGCAAGCGGAGGCGGGTAATTTCATCCGGCGTGTTGATCGGTGAAATTTCCACGCTGAAGATGCGCGGCTTGTCATCTTCCTCTTCCTGGACTTCTGCCGCCAGCGCCATGTACTTCGCGGTGATGCCCACCATGATCTTGCCGAACATCGGCGGTACACGTGAAGGAAGATTGCGTTCGGCCAACCATTGCCGACGGCTCAGCAGCCATTTATCCAGTCGGGTTTCGATCCACGCGTTGGCTTCTTCCTGGGTGATGGTCAGTTGCCATATCTCGCCATCTTCGCGCGGCCTGGTCACCTCGCGCGGCACGCGGTTCTCCAGTCGAATGGCCATCTGTTCATGTTCGGCCGTGGTGGCGACCGTCGGTTGCCAGTAAGCCGGTGGCGTGTTGGCCAGCCACAGGGCCATGCCGCCGCCAATCAGTGCAATGACCATTGTTACGCTGATGGCCCACAATGCCACGCGTAGAAATTTTCGCATCGGTTTACTTCACGAACCGCTCGATGATGAGCGTGTTGTTCTGCCCGCCAAACCCGAAACTGTTACTGAGGCAAACTTCGACGGGTATCTTGCGGGCTTCGTTGGGTACGTAATCGTGGGGGCAGTTGGGGTCGGATTCGTTCAGGTTGATGGTGGGGGGAACGATGCCATCGCGAATGGCGAGGATGCACACGATCGCCTCGACGGAACCGGCCGCGGCAATCAGGTGACCGATCATGCTTTTGACCGAGCTGATCGGTGGTACGCCGTTGGCGCATTTGCCGAACAGATCACCGATGGCCTTTGATTCGATCTTGTCGTTTTCTTCGGTGCTGGTGCCGTGTGCGGAGATGTAGTGCACATCATCGGGCGTGCGGCCGGCGTTGGCGATGGCGTACTGCATCGCGTTGCGTGGTCCACGGCCTTCTGAGTGCATGTCGGTAATTCTGAACGCGTCCGCGCTAGAACCGTAGCCGGTGATTTCCGCAAGGATGGTCGCACCGCGTTCGATTGCATGATCGAGCGTTTCCAGAATCACAATTCCCGCGCCTTCACCCAGCACGAAGCCATCACGTGTGCGGTTGAACGGACGCGAAGCATGCAGGCTGTCGTCGTTGCGTGTGCTGAGTGCGGTGAGGCGGTTGAAGCCGGTCAGACCGAATGGGTGGATCATAGTGTGAGCGCCGCCGGAGACCATGACGTCGGCATCACCGCGACGCAGAATTTCCACTGCTTCGCCGATGGCCTGGGTGCTGGCGGCGCATGCGGTGAGACAGTTGTATGCCGGGCCATACACCTCGAGTTCCGTTGCAAGGTGGTTCAGGCACATGTTGGCTTCCTGCTCGACCTCGCGCCAGAGCGTGAGTTTTTCCTTCGCCGCGGCCGCCCACTTGATGGCGTCGATCTTGCGATTGTCGGTGTCCCATCCCGCCGCACCGCAACCGACGTAGTTTTCGAAATCGAGAATGCCCTCACCACTGCCCAGGTAAATACCCACGCGATCACGATCGAGTTCGTTACGATCATCCAGCCCGCTCATGCCCCACGCCTGGCGTGCAGCGCCGAGCGCGAAGCCGGTGTTACGCTCGATGTGTTCGTGGCGTTCGGGGTGTTTGGCGAAGTTGCGCCAGTCGTAATCTTCCTTCACCTGCGCCGCGAACGTGGTGGGAAACGTGGACGCATCAAAGTGATCGATCGGCCCAATTCCGCAGTCACCGGCAAGCAGCCGCTGCCAGACCTGCTCCACTTCGTGACCGAGCGGCGTCACGCAACCCATACCTGTCACTACGACTCGTTTTCGATCTGCTTGAATCATGATCTATCTCTTACGCGGTTGCGTTTATGCTTTACTCAAAACGACTGCGGAATTCTGCCCGCCGAGGCTCGACGAACACACCAGCACATGATTGAGCGAAGCGGAGGTCGATGCAGCAGTTGTGGCGTTCAGGCTTTCAATGGCGCTGTCGCAGTTGATGCGGGATGGAATGGTCTGTTCAGCCAAGCACTTTGCGGCGATGGCCATGTCCATGCCGCCGGCACCGGCACCGCAGTTGCCCACGTAGGGTTTGCTCGACCAGAGCGGAATGTCCTTCAGTCGATCGCCAAACACCGCACCGAGGGCTGCTGCTTCTGCCTGATCGTAGGCGGGGATGGCGGAGGCAAAGGGGATGATCAGGTCGATGTCGTCCGGGGAGACGTTTGCATCTTTGATTGCCGCGCGGATGGCGGCGGCAATCCCGCGACCAGCGGGGTCGGGTTCCAGGCCGTTCGCATTGGGGTGAACGGTGTGACCTGCGCCGTAGCCGAGCAGTTTGGCGTAAATGCGTGCGCTGCGTTTGGTTGCAGTTTCCGCTGCCTCGGCGACGAGGATGCCACCGCCCTCGCCGATCACGGTGCCCGCGGCATCGGTGGCGAATGGTTTGACCGCACCTGCAGGCGTGTCGTTCGATGTGGTGGTCAACCGGCCGGTGACCATCTGTCGGTAGAACGCCATCGGGTTGATTTTACTTTCCGCACCGCCGCAGAAGCACATGTCGGCCGCATCGCGCTGAATCACGCGCATCGATTCACCGATGCTCAAGCCGCTGGACGCTTCACCACAGGTGATGGTGTTGCTGGGGCCCTGGGCATCGTGAATGATCGTCACGTGGCAGGCCAACATGTTCGGCAGGTATTTCAGCAACCACAGGGGCGTGAGCGATTGCATGCCTTTCTCGCCCCAGGCGTGAATGTCAAACGCGTTCTGATCATCAAACGACGTGGCCATGGCGCGGGTCAGTTCGTCGAGGTCGGCCGCGATGAGGCCCGCCCCGATATTCACCCCACAGCGCGAGCCGTCATAAGTGCGTTCGCCGTCCGGGTCGGTGCCGGGAGTAACTAAGCCCGCATCGCGCACGGCGCAGTCAGTAGCGCCAACCGCAAGTTCGATATCACGCGCCATCACTTTAGTGGCTTTGCGATAACTCTTGGGCACGATGGCGTTGACCTTGAAGTCGCGCACCTCGCCAGCGATTTGCGCATCGAGGCCGCTGGGGTCGAACGCTTCAATCCTGGCGAGCGCACTTTGGCCATCGACAGCCGCCTGCCAGAACGGATCAATGCCCGTTCCTGTCGCGGTCAGCGTGCCTAAACCGGTGATAACCACGTCTCGTCTCATAGACGCTTCCTTTGCTGCGAATCTAAGCACAGCAGTTTACCGGAGCCGGGCCAACCGAGCCACAGTCACCCCCATGCGTTGCGGTGATGAACCGGCGGTGCGAAACTGTATCGCGTGACTGGTGCTCAACCCCATCTCGATCGCGAAATGCTATTTCAGCAGGCGTCGTTCCACTGCGATCACGTGCAGCGGATTCGCATCATCGGCAACTGGATGACGCACGGTGAACTGGCGCAAAGCAACAAGATTTATCTGCTGACCGGCGGAAAGGGGAAACTGCACCTCGATTGCGGCACCTACAACATGCATGCCGGCCGGGTGATGATCTATTCCGCCGGCACCATGCAAATCGGCGAAAGTGATCCCGCGGCACCGCTGGAGAAGATCTACATTCACTTCCGCGCGATGACCGGCGGTGTGCTGCAACTGTTGCGATTTGCCCCGCCGCCCATCTGCCTGGAAGGAGAAGCAGCGGCGAACATGATTGCCTTGGGCGATCAACTGCTGGCCGAGTGGGAACAGGATTACGCGGTGCGGTCGCTGGCGACCAACGCGTTGCTGATGCAGATGTTGTTGATGGCCTACCGGGCGGATGAAGCTGACCGTCGTGCCGCAGACGGACCGGCTGTGATCAATGCAGAACAAGGTGCGTCGCGTGATCATTTCGAAGCAGTCGGCCGCGTGTTGGCCGTGATGACCAAACACATCGATGAACCCCTTTCACTGGTGGACCTGGCAGAGTGCGCGAACCTTTCCCCCGCGCACTTTGGCGAAGTGTTCAAGCGTTTAGTTGGGCGCTCGCCCATGAAGTTTCTGGAAAGCATTCGCATGCAACGGGCACAGCAGTTGTTGGCGCAGACAGAAGCCACGGTTTCTGAGATCGCGCAGCAAGTGGGCTACCGCGATCCGAACTACTTCAGCCGCGCGTTTTGTCGGCACACGCGCAGCACGCCGTCGAGCTATCGCAACAGCCTGCGGGTGGGTGATCCGGGAAAAATCCAGTAGATACCCGTGCATAATCCAGCGAATGGCCACCGCCGCTTCGTTATGTTGGTACGCTGTCGTCCACGCTTACTCAACAGAGGTTCATCATGCTTGAAGCACTGCAAACGCCCGGTTCCACCGATTGGTTCGTCAACGATCGCTTTGGCCTGTTTATTCACTGGGGTCTGTATTCACTGGGGGCACGACACGAGTGGCTGAAGAGCCGCGAGAAGATGGATGATGAGACCTACCAGAAGTACTTCAAGTACTTCGACCCCGATCTGTACGACCCGAAGCTGTGGGCATCGGCGGCGTCAGGTGCGGGGATGAAGTATTTCGTGGTGACCACCAAACATCATGAAGGATTCTGCCTGTGGGACAGTGATCTGACGGATTACAAATCGACGAACACGCCGTGCGGTAAGGATCTGCTGACGCCGATGGTCGATGCGTTCCGGGCTGAAGATATGCGCGTGGGGTTTTATCATTCGCTGATCGATTGGCATCATCCGCAGTACGTTATTGATAACTGCAACCACCCGCAGCGCGATCTGATTCCGAATAAAAGTGGTGAAGTGGACGGCATGATCGCTCAGGCCGGGGGCGATACCGCGGCGAAGTCTTCCGCTGCCGACGGCGATCCGAACCAAGGGCGTGATCAGGCGAAGTATGCGGCGTATCTGCATGGCCAGGTGCGCGAACTACTCACCCGGTACGACCCGGTCGACGTGCTTTGGTTCGACTTCTCGTTCATCAGGGATGAGCTGCTGCGGAATGATTTCAGCCAGGGCAAGGGCCGCGAGGCGTGGAACAGTGAAGTGCTGTATCCGATGATTCGCGAACTGGCCCCGCACATCGTGTTGAACGATCGACTCGACCTGCCCAGCGGCGGCGGCTGGGATGTGAAGACCCCCGAGCAAGCGCAGCCCCGCAGTTGGGTGCATGTTGATCACGAAGGCGCGAAGGTTCCCGTCGTGTGGGAAGCATGCCAGACGTTCAGCGGATCATGGGGTTACCACCGCGATGAAAACACCTGGCGCAGCACCCGACAACTACTGACCACGTTGATCGATCCCGTGAGCAAGGGCGGTAACCTGTTGTTGAATGTTGGGCCGACGGGCCGGGGTGAGTTTGACAGTCGCGCGCTTGATCGCCTGGCCGGCATGGGTGAATGGATGAAACGTCACAGCCGCAGCATCTACGGCTGCACGCAAGCGCCTGCGGAATTCGCCTGCCCGCAGGATTGTCGCCTGACGTACAACCCAGACACCAAACGCCTGTACCTGCACATTCTCGCCTGGCCGTACAAGCACCTGCATCTCGATGGCAAGGTGTGGAGCGACCGTGTTGAATATGCGCAGCTGCTCAACGATGCCAGCGAAGTGCAACTCGGCATGGACCACTGGCACGCCAAGCAAATCCAAGGCGAGGGCGACATCCTTACGCTGACGCTGCCCCAGACCGAACCGCTTGGCGTTGAGATTCCGGTGGTGGAATTAATGTTGAAGTGATGATGCTTGTGTCATGGAATGCGATGATGCGTCGCAACACGTTTCCGCTACGCACATAAACACGCATCCACGATCTCACTGATCTTTCCTTCAGCTAGCCCGATGCAGGTATCCGCTGCGCCGTAGTACATCCGCAGGCGGTCCTGGTTGTGGTCGGCAATTGCGCCGCAGGTGAAGATGACATCGGGCACCCGGCCGCAGTGTTCGTAATCCATCTCCGGAGTCAGCAGGTAATTCTTCATGTGGCCGATGATCTTGCCGGGCTGTTTCAGGTCCAGCAGGATGGCACCGACGCTGTAGCGGGTGGTGGAGCAGTTCTTGTTCACCCCGTGAATAATTTCCAACCATCCCGCATCGGTGCGAATAGGTGGTGTGGGGCCGATTTTGAAGCCGGCCCATGCTCCGAAGGGGTCGAGCACCGGGCGGAAGTGGCCCCAGTGGATCAGATCAGGCGAACGCGAAATCCAGATACTGCCCGGGTTGTCCGGTGGTTTGCCGATGCTTGGACGGTCGAGCTTCCAGTAGTAGTCATCGATCTTTTCCGGAAACAGGCAGGGCACGCGATTGTGTGCCAGGGCGATACAGTCCATGAACTCACACGTTTGGAAGTCATTGGTGCGATAAAGCAAGGCGTTGGCCGTACCGCCGGTAGGGCGAACGATGTAATAGGTGTCATCGATTTTCGTGACCCGGGTGTCGATCACCCAACGGTCGAAGCGTGCGAGCAGTTCATCATCAACCGTGGTCATGAACGGTTCTTCACGAATATCGAAGTTCACGCCATCGGTACTGGTGGCGACATGCACTGCAGCTCGGGCATCGGCACGTACCACCGCCAGAAGCAGGACGGTTTGGTTACCGTACATGGTTTGACCGCAGTTGAATACGGCATCAGCCGGACCGTAGGGGAAGTCGGCCGGGGTGATGATGGGGTTGTTGGCGTGCCGCTTGAGTAATGTATTGTAGTATGGGGGCATGCAATGATTGGTACATTGGCTTGCTCAGTGGGTCAAGCTTGGTGGAGACGCAGTCAAGGTACTGATACGATTTAGATATTCACGCCCGGAGGCATCGAGATGGGACGCAGCTTAAGCGGATATCAGAAGGGCATCGTCAAGCGATACTACGAACACAAGGACACGATCCAGGCGAATAAGTTGTCGGAGATCGTGTCTGACTTATGGTTGGCGGAGGATGGGCCTACCAAGTCGAAGTTGTGGAAGCGGGCGGAGCAGATACTCACCAGCGCCGGCATCAAGAAATCGGAAGTGCGTCCCATCGTTGGCAAGCGGGACATCAAGGCGCTGGGCGCGTTGGTGCAGCAGGTCGATGCGGGCAGCGCGCCCAAGCAACCTGAAGGTGCAGAGGGTACGGGGGGCGAAGCGCCAGAACAGACCGGCCCGATGTGGAAGGCGGACGGCGACACGCGCACCGTGCAGGATGTCATCAAACAGAAGGCTGAGCAGCACGGTTTCGATTCCCTGGAAGAAGAGAACCTCAAACGCGCCCTCAAGGCGTTTCGCAAAAAGCTGAAGGCGTTGAAACTCGAAGATGAATCGCGGCTCGGTAATCGTTACGTGACGTATGGTCGTGAGTCGAACATCACGGGGATTCAACCACCCAATCAGTATCCGCCGGAAGTGTGGGCAAAGCTGGTGGAGCTTGGCCGTTTGAAGAAGGCGGGACAGGGCACGTTCGCTTTGCCGTGAGGTTGGCGCTAATGTTGTGTTGCAGGTGCTTCGCGCAGAGCATCCGATCCTTCGTCCCTTCGGGACTCAGGACGCGGTTTGGGGGTTTGTGAGGTACTGTTCATGCCCAGGCGAATTGTGGTCGGCATTTCGGGTGCAAGTGGGGCGGCGTACGCGCAGCGATTCATCCAGCTGATCGTCGCGGCCGGGGTGGAAACGCATCTGGTGGTATCGCCATTGGGTCAACGATTGTTGCATGATGAACTGGCCATGGAAGGGGTGGACCTTGCGGCACTGGCGGGAACCGAAGACCACGGCATCACCTTGCATCATTACCGGGATGTCGGGGCGGCGATCGCGTCCGGCTCGTTCATGCATGATGGCATGGTGATCGTGCCGTGTTCGAACAACAGTCTGGCGGCGGTGGCGACAGGCCTGAGCAATAACTTGCTGCACCGTGCAGCGAACGTCACGCTGAAAGAACGCCGCAAGCTGGTGCTGTGTCATCGTGAGATGCCCCTGAGCCTGGTGGAAATTCGCAACATGCAACAAGTGACGGAGGCGGGAGGCATCATCGCGCCGGCGAATCCAGGCTTTTATATGTTGCCGCACACTGTGGAGGAGCTGGTCGACTTCGTGGTGGGACGTCTGTGCGACCTGATCAGCGTGAAACATGACCTGCAAACACGATGGGCGGAGTCGAAGGCAAATCGCAAGTCATCGTGATGTCGTTAAACCGCAGAGGCACAGAGAGATTCAGTAAGGTCAGGTGTAGGCGTGGTTTTTACTCATGTCTGTACTGCGGCATCATGACAATTCTGTCGTTTTTGCTGAAGGTCTGAATGCTCTTGTCATTCAACCTGGATTGATTCTGTGCCTGCTATGTCGTGTGGTGAGTCACTTCCGGAGGCGCCGTGCTGTGAGGTGTGTGCGAGGCAAGGATGCACAGCACCTCGATCAGCACGCCGTACAACTGCGCGCGAGAAGCCGAGCGAATCTGGCGACGTAATTGAGTCGTAGGCGGCTCGCACGTGATATCCCACCCCCCCCCCGGCGTTGCCCCCTCAGCGGTGGGCACCTGCTTGATCACATATCCGATATCTGATGAGTTCGCCATGGTCGGTCCCCGCTGCCCCGTGTGGTGTCAGTTGATGGCACTGTACTGAAATAATCTACATCAGTCAACAAATGGCCATATTTGCCATCTGTATACTGGGGGCCAAGTCGAAATGAGCAACTGAATATGAGCGAACGCGATATCATCAAAATTGCCGTGACCCCCGCCGCCAAACAGGTCATTGAAACGGTGGGTGAGCGGTATGGCATGACCCAGATTGAACTGGCAAGTCGGTTGTATCTGTGGCTGGCAGAGCAGGATGAAGTGGTTCAGGCGTCGGTGTTGGGCATACTGCCTGAAAGTGTGGCGGCAGACGTGGCGAAGCTGGTGTTGGCCCGCATGGCCGAGCCTGCCACAGGTCGGCGGAAAGCGGCCAAAACCGCAAGCAAGGCCGTTCACGTCACCACGGAATTACCCGGCGGCAAAACACGCACGCGAAAAACGACGACGAAGAAGCGGTAGGATTCTTGAGGCTTGAGGTGCTCAGCGGCGCGGGCGACGCAGCTACCATCACACGCAAGCCGCCATCACCGCTCGCTCACCTGTCGATCTGCCTGGTCGAGCCAATCCTCATTCAGTTCCACCCCCCAACCAGCACAGGCTGCTGGGAAAGCGACTTTGCCATCCTCCACGTGAAGATTTGGGTGGTAGTGTTCGTATTTGCCGTCCTGTGGTTCGATGGCGAACTCCATGAAAGGTCCGGCATTGGGTATGGCTGCCATCAGGTGCATGCTGAACAGTGACACCATCGAATGATTGGCAGAATGGGGCACGCAGGGCATACCGGCTTGCTCAGCCAGCGATGCCGCGGTTAGCGCACGGGTCAAGCCGCCGAGGTAACACACATCGGGTTGAGCGATGTTCATCACCCCTTGCGAGGTCATACGCTTCCATTGTTCGAGATCGAAATCCTGTTCGCCGCCGGCCACGTTGATGCTGAGCGCCTCTGTCACCTGTCGTGTCTGGTCCAACTGCCAGTAAGGACATGGCTCTTCGAACCAGAAATAGTTGTTTTGTTCCATCAGTCGGCCGACTTCGATGGCGCGCTCGGCGCTGTAACTGCTGTTGGCGTCGGCCAGCAGCGTCACCTTGTCGCCCACGGCATTGCGCACGGTGGGAATCAATGCTTCGGTTCGGCCGGGTGAAGCATCTGCACCGCCGCCGTAACGAGCGCCGACGCGCACTTTGAATGCAGGGTAGCCTTGCGTTTCGTGCAGACGTTTTATGCGCGCGCCTTCATCAGCGGGAGAGATGTTGCGACGCAGGCTCGAACCATACACGGCTATGGGATCGGTTTTGCCGCCCAGTAATTCACAGACGAGCTTGCCCGAGGTTTTACCAAGCAAATCCCACATGGCGGTATCGACACCGCATAGCGCGCGGCAGATGTAGGTACCGGGAAACTTCACGTTGCGTGTCATCACCGCATCGACCATGGCCTGCGTGTTGGCGAAATCGTGACCCAACACATGCGGTGCGATCTGTCGGTGAAGCACGGTCGCGGCAATATCCGCATTGAACGGTGATAACTGTCCGATACCGGTTCGACCCTCGTCATCCGTGATGCGGCAAACGGCAAATGCCTGTGTGGCGAACGTTTCAATGCGAGTGATTTTCATGGTGTGCTTTCTGAGTATCGCGCTCACATATGCTATCGAAAGTCACGCAGTTCATCTGGTGATGCGATGTGTTGTCTGCGGTACTCACTGGGTGTGCAGCCTGCGCGTTGTCGGAAAGGGCGACTGAAATGTGCGCTGTTGCCGAATCCCGTGCGATACGCAATCTCGTCGATCGTATAGTTCGTGCTGCGCAGTAGACGTTTGGCCGTTTCGATTCGGGCGTTGAGTATTTCCTGATATGGCGTTCGACCAAGGCGCTGGCGAAACTTCATCTCAAGACGGCGCCGTGATACATTGCCCAGGCGTTCAAGCAGATCGCTGACGGTGATCGCTTTCGCACTAGGCGTATGGATCATGATCAGCGCGCGGCGAACGATGGGGTCGGTCTCACCGAACATCTGCGTGCTTTCTCGTTGTACGACTTCACCCGGCGGATGCAGCACCGAGGGGGGCGTGGGATCATCCCGGCGCAACCACTGATCGAGTTGACGTGCTGCGTCGTAACCTTGTGCGAACAGGTCGCGATGAATACTGGTCAGCGGCACCGGTGATTGGGCGCACTGCACCTCATCGTCATCCACCCCCATGATGGACAGGTCGTCGGGTACGCCGAGGCCGCATTCGAGCGCCGCTTCAACCATGCGTACGCCCAGTCCGTCATTGGCGCAGAGAATGGCGCATGGTTTGGGAAGTGCCATAAACCAATCCTTAGGGGGAACGTAGAGTTCGTTGTTTTCTCTGACCAGATTGAATGAACTGCTTTGCGCGGTGAGATTTGCTTCGTCGAGTGCCTTGAAATAGCCGCGCTGGCGATTGTTCGACCACCCCAGCGTCGACCAGCCCACAAACACGTAGTGTGGCAATCGACGGCCGATCAGATAACGCGTGGCCAATCGACCTGCCGCCACGTCGTCAATCACCGTGCGGCCGAATGAATGATCCGCCACCGAAGTGTTGATGATCATCACCCGCGTGGTTTGGGGGATGGTTGGCAGGGGGGGCATGGCGAATTCGAGTGTGCCCAGAATGCCGTCGGGTGCGTGCTCGATCGCCGTATCCCAGTCGCACCAGGCGTAACCGCTTTCCCGGATGATCTGCCAGTCTGGCTGCGTGCGCGCAAACCGATGAATAGCAATGAAATACGATCGCCATTCATCCATGGTGCGCTGGTCGATCGCCAGGGCGATGCGAAACTTTCCGACCATAGGCTTAAGATACAACATCCTGCGCGAAATGGCGAGTCCAATTGCGGATTATGGTTGGTCGATGGCCCGCAGACGAGGTACGCTCAGGGGTGAGATTTTCTGTTTTCTCGGTGTATACCTTGTTGGAGGACAAGAACATGAGCTTTGGAGATGTGATGATCGGCCGCAGGATGGCCTTCGTTTTGGTGATGGTTCTGGTCGCACTGGTGCTGGCTCCAGTAACGAACGGCAAGATGATCGGTATGAATTTCTCTAAGGTCGCCCGGTCTACCAATAATCCCGGCAATGCGCTACTAACCCCGACGGATGTCGCCGGGGCGGGCGATGCGTCCATGGCCGGCTGGTACAACAACGCGGATTTCGACACCGACGCCACCGCCGATTACATCGATCCGGACGAGTTCCCCGCTCAGAACAATCTGCTGGACAACAACGGCCAGGCCACCACGGCTGATCTGGCGATCAACCGGCGTGGTCGAGGTCTGCAGGGATCGTTCACTCTCGGGCGCAGTGGACGATGGTCCAGTGCAAGAGAAGCTTCCACCCTCACGCCCACACAAAAACTGTACAACTCCTCCCTGGGTGTTGGCGGCAGCCGCGTGACTGAACTGGAGATCACCGAAATCCCATACGCCAAGTATGATGTGTACGTCTATCTGGCCTACCACACCCACAACGACAACTTCCGCATTCAATTGTTTGAAGGAAATGAAGTCGCCGGTGCCACACCCATTCTGTACATGAAGGACGGCATCGGCTGGCAGCCCAAGAACAACCTGCCCACGGAGTACATGGAAATCACGAGTAACGATCCGGATAACCGGACCGCCACCGGCTCGAAGGGTGGTTACGTTCACTACCGCGGCCTGACGTCCGATGACATTGCTATCGATTTCTGGGGCGATAACCAACCCAACGGCATCGCCGGTTTCCAGATTGTGGAAGTGCCCGAGCCGGCTTCGCTGGTGTTGATCGGTGTGGGCGCGTTGATGATGGCGCGCCGCCGGGCATGATGAATCGCACAGGAGTGCCATGCGAAGACAGGCCTTCACGCTCGTTGAACTGCTGGTGGTGGTGGCGGTCATTGCGCTGTTGATCTCGATTCTGCTGCCGGCGCTGAAGATGGCGCGGGCCACGGCGCAGTCCGTTGCCTGCATGAGTAACCAGCGGCAATGCGTGCTAGGTGTTGAAATCTACACCCATGATCACCGCGGCGTGATGGCGGCGTACCAGATCATGGGGGGCGGTTATCACTACTGGCTACGCACACTCGTTGCGGGTTACAACACAGGTCCGGGGAGTTCGATCTCGCATGAGCCGTATGTCGATCGTGCAGTCAGCTTGTGTCCATCTAACTCTTTCTATGCCAGCGACCGCAAGACAGATCCTAAGAGCAAAGCCACGTGGCTGCGTGGGTACGGCTACTACCGCGCGGATGTCAGCGATGCAGATCAATTTCAAACTAAGCTTCAGTTTACCGCCAGCAAGTACAACAACTACCTGTTAACGCATCGACTGACGAACATTGGCACATTGCCCATGAAGGCCAGAGTGAAGGGCTCTGGGCCGTGGAAGACCTTTGGAACGCCAATGCCCGCGAACGTGGTGATGCTGACTGATTCATACAGCAGCCACGGTCACTTTCCCCCGGGACACATGGTGGGAATTTTCATGCCTCACGACAACGGCAGCTATATCAACGGCGTTCACATGCTGCATACGGATGGTAAAGCGAATGCGGCGTTCTACGACGGCCACGTGCAAACGCTCGACGATCAAGCCATGCGGCACGACACCTGGTCGAAGGCGGAAAACTTCTACGACAAGGATGGTGGTTACTACGAAGTAGATTCGACCGACTGAACGTGAGATAGCAAGAGCATGTCACGCCAAACTGCATGATGCGGGATCGTATACGCGGATGGACCAGCCGTCTTCGGTGCGCTGATCGGGCTTCCGGGGGGAAAGCG